>NZ_JBPKJK010000045.1:0-59494 GCF_051756985.1 Saccharothrix sabaoui | reverse complement strand
TCGACCGGTTGCGGCCGGACGACCGGGCGGCGGCGCGGCGGCGGCTCGGGCTGGTCGACGCGCCCACCGCGGTGTGCGTCGGCAGGCTCGCGCCGCTCAAGGGGCAGGACCTGCTGCTCGCGGCGTGGCCCGCGGTGCGCGCGGCCGTGCCCCGTGCGCGGCTGGTGCTCGTGGGCGACGGTCCGATGGGGGAGCGGTGGCGGTCCGCGTGCGGCGACCCGTCCGTGCGGTGGTGGGGGCACGACGACGAGGTGGCCGACTTCTACGCGGCGGCCGACGTCGTCGTGGTGCCGTCGCGGGCCGAGGGGATGGCGCTCGTGCCGCTGGAGGCGATGGCGTGCGCGCGGCCCGTGGTGGCGTTCGACGTGGGCGGGGTGCGGCAGGGCGTCGGCGACGCGGGCGCGGTGCTGCCCGCCGGTGACGTGCCCGCGCTGGCCGACGCGGTCGCCCGCCGGTTGACCGACCCCGCCCTCGCGTACCGGGAGGGGCGGCGGGGCCGGCGGCGGGTCGAGCTGCTGTTCGACCGGCGGCAGGCGGCGGAGCAGGTGGCGATGGTGGTGGAGAAGGTCGTGTCGGGAGGTGGCCGGTGAGGCCGTTGCGGATCGCGTACCTGCTCACGCAGGACAGCGGCGGGCCGGTCGACGTGACCGTGCGGCTCGCCAGGGCGCTGCTCGACTCCGGCGAGGCGGACGTGCGGGTCTTCGGGCCCGTGCCCCGGCGCGGCGCGGAGGTGCTGGGCGGGCACCACGAACCGGTCGAGGTCGCGGCGAAGGGCGACCTGCTCGCCGGGCGGCGGGCGCGGGCGGCGGTGGCGGCGTGGCGGCCCGACGTGGTGCACGCCCAGGACCGGCGGGCCGGGCTGGTCGGTGCCGGGCTGCGGCTGCGGCACCGGGTGGTGCAGACCTACCACGGCGTGCCCGACGACGTGGGCGAGGAGTGGTTCCGGGGCGTGCCGCGGGCGGTCGCGCCGTCGGCGTACACGCGGACCGTGCTGGCGGCCGACGCGGTCGTCGCGCGGACCGTGCACCGGACCGTCGTGCCCGCGCGGGCCATGGGGCGGTTCCTGAACTCGCGGCTGCGCGTGCCGGGGACGCGGTTGGCGCACATCGACAACTGCGTGGAGCCGGCGCGCGTGCACCCCCCGGCGGGTCCCGTGCGGCGGCTGGTGTTCGTCGGGTTGCTGGTGGAGCGCAAGGGCCTGACCGCGTTGCTGGAGGCGCTCGCGCTGCCCGGTGTGATGCCGGGGGACGCCACGCTGACCGTCGTCGGCGACGGCCCGCAGCGCGGGGTGGCCGAGCGGTCGGCGCGGGCGCTGGGCGGCCGGGTGGAGTTCCTGGGCTTCCGGCCGGACGTGCCGGACCTGCTGCGCCACCACGACGCCCTGGTGCTGCCGTCGACGATGGAGCAGCAGCCCCTGGTGGTGGCCGAGGCGATGGCGGCGGGCAAGCCGGTGGTGGCGACCGACACGGGCGGGGTCGCCGACATGCTCGGCGGGGCGGGCCACCTGGCGGTGGCGGGGGACGTCGCCGACCTGGCCGCCCGCCTGCGCGCGCTGTTCGCCGACCCGGACCCGGCCCGCACCGGCCGCCTGCTGGCGCAACGCGCGGGGGAGCGGTTCACGCCGCACGCCTGCGCCCGCCGCCACCTGGACCTGTACTGGTCCCTGACCGGCCGCCGCCCCTGAGCGCACCGCACCACCCCGACCGGTCGGCTCGGTGCGGTGACCCGACCGGTCGGGGGGATCGGTCGGGCGCTACGTGGGCGGGGGTGTCGCGCCCGGTGGCGGTGTCGTCGGTCCGGCGGGCGCGGTGGTCGGGCCGGGCGCGGTGCCGGGGTCGGTGGGGTCGACAGCGGTGGGGTCGGGGTCGGTGGGGTCGGGTGCGGTCGGCTCGGTGGCGGTCGGGTCCGGCGTGGTCGGGTCGGGGGTGGCCGCCGGGGGTGTGGCGGTCGGGGTGAACGTGGTCGGAGTGGGGGTCGTGGCCGGCGCGGACGTGTCGTCGGCCGGCGGCTTGACCAGCACCACGGCGTCGCCCGGCCCCAGCTCCAGCGTGCTCGGCACCGGCCGGTCCGTGTCGACGTTCAGGTAGCCCTCCGGCGGGTTGACCTCCGCCGGCGCCGCCGTCGGGTTGACCGCCACGTACCCGCCCGAGAACCGGCGGTCCCACGCGCCGTTGAGCAGGCGGTTCGCCGTCTCCACCGCCTCGCCCAGCGGGGTCTCCTGGTAGGGCGACCAGTCCGGGTGCCGGTAGTCCGCGGTGGACGCGCCGTTCCAGCACGTGTGCGGGCTCGCGAGCAGCGCCGCCGTGGCGTAGCCGACCCGCTCCTCGCGCGCGCCCTTCACGTGGGTGACCAGCAGCAACCACGACTCGCCGAGCGCGGCCTGGGCGCGCAGCTCCTTGAACTCGTTGCCCTTGAACGTGAGCAGCTCGCCGGTGCCGGTGTCGCGCAGCCCGAAGTTCTCCTCCATCGCCCCGTCGTACCGGGAGTGCGCCGACCACCGGCCCGCCGTCAGGTGCGACTCGGACACGTTGGGGATGAGCATCTTCCCGGCCTTGCGCAGCGACTCGCCCGCCGTCGTCAGGAACACGTCGAGGCCCTCGCGGATCGTCCGGTCGGTCTCGACGGCGGTCGTGGTGTCCTTCAGCAGGGCCGTCGAGTAGTACCTCAGCGAGGCGAAGTCGTTGTCCGCCAGCACGCCGTCCCAGCCCTCGCGCACCACCTCGGCGGTGACGGCGTCGGTCCACGCCTTCTGGTAGGCCGGGTCCCACACGGTCATCTGCCAGTGCTTCGGGTAGCCCTTCCACTCGATGCGTTGGCCCTCCGTGTCCACCGCGAACCACTGCGGGTGCTCGCGCTGGGTCTTCATGTACCCGAGCCCGCTGGGCAGCAGCGGCGCGTCGACGTCGCCGATCACCGCGCCCGGGTAGTTGCGGGTGCTGGAGAAGTCCTTGTAGACCAGCACCTTCACCTTCGGGTTCAGCTTCTTCAGCCGGCGCAGGGCGACCGTCTCGGTCGCGTTGAGCACCACGAGGTCGTAGTGCAGCGCGGCGAACTTGATCTCCATGGAGGACGGCGGCTCGCCGATGCCGTACCACCAGGCGCACGGCGCCAGGGGCTTGGGCGGCGGCGCCAGCGCGTCACCGGGCACGTCGCCCCTCGTGCCGGGCTGGCCCGTGGCCGACCCGAACGTGCACCCCGCCGGGGCGAGCAGCAGGAGCGCGGCGCACAGCAGGCCGAGCGCCCGGCGCGGGCGCGGGGTCAGCGGTCCCTTCGGCACAACAACTCACCCACCGTCTGCAACAGGATCTTGACGTCGAGCCACAACGACCAGTTCGCTATGTAGTAGTTGTCGTAGCGCGACCGGTCGACGATCGAGGTGTCACCCCTCAGCCCGTGCACCTGCGCCAATCCGGTCAACCCGGTGGGCACCCGGTGTCGGGCCCAGTACAACTCGTGGATCGCGGAGAACTCGCGCACGAAACCCGGCCTCTCGGGGCGCGGTCCGACGATGGACATGTCGCCCCGGATGATGTTCCACAACTGCGGTAGTTCGTCCAGGGAACTGCTGCGCAGGAATCGTCCGACTGGTCCGACCCGGCGATCTCCGACAACCGACCAGGTGACTTGTGAATCGTCACTGCCGTTCATTCTCACGCTGCGCAGTTTGTAAAGCACGAATGGGTGATCATCCATGCCGACCCGGACCTGGCGGAAGATCACCGGCCGCCCGCTCTCCAGCAGCACGGCGAGCGCGCACGCCGCGATGACCGGCGACAGCACGACCAGCGCCACCGCCGCCAGCAGCACGTCCATCGCGCGCTTGACCCACCAGGTGGGCCGGCTGGTCGGCGCGGTGCCCAGCCGCATCAGGGGGTAGCTGCGCAGCCGCTCGATGTCGGGCCCGTCCTGGTACAGCTCGAACATCCGGGGCACGACGAGCGTGGTGCAGCCGAGCCGGTGGGCGGTGATGGCGGAGTCGACCACGGACGACTCGCGGGTCCGGGAGAACGCGAGGACCACGGTGCCCACGCCGAGCCGGGTGATCGCGTCGGCGAGGTCCTCGTCGAGCAGGTCCACGGGCAGCGCGGCCGGGTCGAGCACGGGTTCGGGGTCGATGAACCCGACCGGGCGCAGGCCGAACTCGGGGTGCGCCAGCATCGAGCCGACCAGGTCGACGCCGACCTTGCCCGCGCCCACCACGATCGTGCGGTCGCACCGGTGGAACCGGCGGCGGGCCCAGCGGCCGAAGGCGAACACGGCGAGCCGGGCCGGTTCGCTCGCGGCGGCGAACGCGAGCACCGACCACTGCGCGGCCCGGGTGTCGGCCGGCGGCGTGCCCGCGACCAGGTCGACGCACGTGACCAGGGCGAACGCCAGTGCCGTCGCCCCCACCGAGCGCGGCAGGTCGTGGAACCAGGACAGCCACAGCCGCCGCCGGTAGAGCCTGCACGCCCCGCGCGCGCCGAGCAGCGCCACCGCCACCAGCGCGGTCGCCCGCCACCCCGGCGGCGCGTGCCGGGCGCACACCAGCGCCACCGCCGCCACGTCCACCGCGACCAGCAGCACGGCCACCGCGTTGACCCGCCGCAGCGCGTCGCGCCACCACGCCTCGCGGGGCTTCGAGTGCCGCCACCGCGACACCGGCGGCGAGGTGGTCGCCGAGCCCACCCCGTTCACCTCGGACCGCCCTTGCGGGGCCCCGAGGGCGTCCCGTCCACGCCACACCACATCAGGACGACGTCCTCTCCACCATGAAGTCGATACCTGTCACCCGATCGAGAACATCCGAACGGGGAATTCATCTCACTCGGTGCATATCCAGTGCCGACTGCTCGGGTTATTTCACTCTTCCGGTCAATGCTGTTCCCCTTATCGGTGATCGTCTGGGCGGTATATCCGGTCTGATTCATCCTGCTGCGCACCCGCGGGGAGCGGGGTGGATGAATCCCGCCGGGGTGCCCAGGCGAATAATTCTGGCCCGACATCCGCGATCCAGTGAAATGGGGCCTCTTGACCGTCGACGAAGGTGGCGCGCGAGCCGTGCGGGAACGGGGCGGACCAGCCTCGTCCGCCGAGCGCGCCCGGGCCCACGTGGTGCTGCCCGCCTACAACGAGGCGGCCTCGCTCCCGCCGCTGCTGACCCGGCTCGCGGACGTCGCCCGCACCGGACGACTCACCGCGTGGGTCGTCGACGACGGCTCGTCCGACGCCACCGCCGAGATCGCCGAGGCCGGTGTGCCGGGGCTCGACGTCCGGCTCGTCCGCCACGAGGTCAACCTCGGCCTCGGCCAGGCCGTCCAGTCCGGCCTGCGCGCCGTGCTCGCCGAGGCCGACGACTCCGACGTGGTGGTCGTGATGGACGCCGACGACACGCACGACCCGGACCTGATCCGGCTGCTGGAGCGCGAGGTCGCGGCCGGCGCGGACGTCGTGATCTGCTCCCGGTTCGTCGCGGGCGGCGACGACGCGACCGCGCCCGCCGCGCGCCGGCTGCTCTCGCGCGGCGCGGCGGTGCTGTTCCGCCGGGTGCTGCGGGTCGACGGCGTCCGCGACTTCACCAGCGGGTTCCGCGCCTACCGGGTGAGCCTGCTCGCGCGCGCCTCCGACCACTGGGGCGAGCGGCTGATCGAGGAGCGCGGCTTCGCCTGCATGGTCGAGCTGCTGATGAAGCTGCGCCACTGCCGGCCGGTCGTCACCGAGGTGCCGCTGGTGCTGCGCTACGACCGCAAGGGCAGCCCGAGCAAGATCCGGATCGCGCGGACGGTCGGCCAGTACGCGAAGCTGCTGGTCCGCGACCGGCTCTCGCCCGCGCCGCACCGGGCGCTGTGATGGCGGCGCCGGCCCCGGGGGCGCCCCGCCCCGCGGCACCGGGCCTGGGCGGGCGGCACGTCGCCGTGGTCGGCGGCGGCATCTGCGGCCTGGCCACCGCGCACCGCCTGGTGCGCTCCGGCGCGCGGGTCACCCTGCTGGAGGGCGGCGACCAGCTCGGCGGCCTCGGCACGTTCTTCCCGTGGCGCGACCGGTGGGTGGAGCGCTTCTACCACTGCGTGATGCCGTCCGACGACCACCTGCTCGGCCTGCTCGGCGAACTCGGCCTGCGCGACTCCGTCAGGTGGCGGCGCACCCGGATGGGCATGGTCGTCAACGGGCGCGGCTACCCGTTCAACAACGCCCTGGACCTGCTCAGGTTCACCCCGTTGGGGCTGCGCGACCGGGTGCGGTTCGGCGTCGTGTCGCTGCTGCTGCGCCGGCTCGGCGAGGGCAGGGAGCTGGACACCACGCGCACCGAGGACTGGTTGCGCGGCCTGTACGGCGACCGGGTGTGGGAGCTGCTGCTCGCGCCCCTGTTCGGCGCGAAGTTCGGCGCGCGCTTCGGCGACGTGCCCGCGCTGTACCTGTGGCAGCGGCTGGGGCGCGAGGGTGCCGTGTCGGTGCGCGGGTACCCCGACGGCGGCTACCGGTCGGTCATCGAGGCGCTGAGGGCGTCGATCGAGGCCGGCGGCGGCGAGGTGCGGCTCAACGCCCCCGTGCGGCGGATCGGCACGGCCGACGGCGTGCGGCTGGAGCTGCCCGACGACGTGGTGACCGCCGACCGCGCGGTGTCCACGCTGCCCCTGCCGCTGCTGCGGCAGCTCGCCGACGACGACCTGGCCGCGCGCCTGCCCGACCTCGACCTGCCCTACCAGGGCGTGGTGAACGCGCTGTTCTTCCTCAAGCGACCGCTGTCCGGGCACTACTGGACGCCGGTGGTCGCCTCCGGCACGGAGTTCGACGGCGTGGTCGAGATGACGCCGCTCGCGGGCGTCGAGCCGTACGGCGGCCGGCACCTGGTGTACGCCATGCACTACACCGACCGGGGCTCGGCGCTGTTCCGCGAGGACGACGCCTCGATCGCCTCGCGCTGGACCTCGCAGCTGCTCGGCCTGCACCCCGACCTCAACCGGGCGGACGTGGACGACGTGCGCGTGTTCAAGGCCCCGTACGTGGAACCGGTGCACCCGCTGGGCTACCTGGCGCGCCGGCCGCCGATGGTGGTCGCCGGCACCCCGCTGGTGCTGGCGACCACCGCCCACGCCTACCCGGACGTCACGAGCTGGAACTCGAGCGTGGGCCTGGCGAACTCAGCGGTCGGGACGCTGGCGGGGGCACCACAACCCGTTCCGGGGTGAGCAGGGGCGGCTCGCCGCGGACCAGTCGCCGCAGCGCGTCGGCGATCACGGCCGACGGCGAGCCGCTGCCGTACGGCGACGGGATGCGCCCCAGCCGCTCCCGGTGGCCCGGCACGTCGTCCAGCCAGCGCAGCACCTCGGTGCGCACCCGCTGCCCCGGCGGCACGAGCGTGCCGAACGTGCCCTCGATCTCGGGGCGCTCGGTGCTGCGGCGCACCACGACCACCGGCCGCTTGAGGACGCTGACCTCCTCCTGGATGCCGCCCGAGTCGGAGACGACGACGGCGGCGCAGCGCGCCAGCGCCAGGAACGCCGGGTACGCCTGCGGTTCCACCACCCTCAGGTTCGCCAGCAGGCCGGTCAGGCCGAAGCCCGCCACGCGCTTGGCCGTGCGCGGGTGCAGCGGCAGGACCACCGGCAGCGGCAGGCGCGCCAGCTCGCGCAGGATCGACTCCAGGTTCGCCGGGTCGTCCACGTTCTCCGGCCGGTGGATCGTGGCCAGCACGTACCCGTCCTGCCGCAGCTCGTGCGAGGCCAGCACCACGGCCTCCTCGTCGTGGCCGGGCAGCGCGGTCGCCAGCGCCTCCACCACGGTGTTGCCGGTGATCGCGATGCGCTCGTCCGGCACGCCCTCGTGCAGCAGGTTGGCGCGGTTCAGCTCGGTCGGCGCGCAGCACAGGTCGGCGAGGTGGTCGATCGCCACCCGGTTGTGCTCCTCGGGCATCGCCCGGTCGTAGCTGCGCAACCCCGCCTCGACGTGCACCAGCGGCACGTCGTTGGCGTTGGCCGCCAGCGCGCCGGCGAGCGCGGACGTCGTGTCGCCCTGCACGATCACCGCCGCGGTCGGGTGCTCGGCCAGCAGTTCGTCCACCGCGGCCACGGCCGAGCCGAGCTGCGTGCCGCGCCGCGCGCCGCCGACCGCCAGCTCGTGGAACCGGCCGGGGCTGCCGATGTCGCGCCGGATGCGGTGGTACATCGAGGCGTCGTAGTGCTGGCCGGTGTAGACGACGGTGGCGCGGGTGCCGATCAGGCGGATCAACGGGGCCAGCTTGATCAGCTCCGGCCTCGTGCCGCACACCATCGTCACCGTGCCGAGAGCTCCTGCGTCGATCTGACCCACCTCCGGTTCGCGGACGTCCTCGCGCGCACCCGGCGCGCGAACGCGGAGAAGGTTAGGGTCCCGGTGGCCGCTTTTCCTTGTGCCTCAGTCGATCGAGTGAACTTCCCGGGTGTGGTTCGGTTTCCGGTCGGGTACCTCATTAGGTTTCGCGTGGACCACTCGTGCCCGACCGACAACCCGGGAGAAGAACGTGCGCAGGTATGCGGCCCTGGCCGCCACCGCGGTGCTGGTGGCGGCTGCCGTCGGGCCGTCGGACGCGCAGGCCGTCGACTCGGTCCTGCTGCCGGACCTGAGACAGGCGCCCATCGGCTGCGCCGGCGGGTTCGCCGGCAACCCGGCGTGGTGCGCCGACTGGGACGTGTGCGTGGTCGCCGACCCCGACGCCCCGAACGGGAGGTGCCTCGGACTCGGCGAACCGGGCCGCGCCGTGCGGCTCAGGTTCACCACATCGGCGGACAACGTGGGTGACGGCCCGTTGCTGATCTACGGCAACCGCGGTAGTGCGGCGCAACCGACGATGACCGCGCGGCAGGCGTTCCAGTCCGCTGTGGACGGTTCGATCCCCGGCTCGTACGCCGAGGCGCAGCACGACGTGCCCGCGACCCTGTACTACGAGCCCGCGCCGGCGCACACGCACTGGCACCTGCTCGGCTTCGAGCACTTCCAGCTCCGCACGCCGGCCGGCGACGCCGTCGTGCTCGACCGCAAGACCGGCTTCTGCCTCGGCGACCGCTACGAGCTCGACGACGAGCTGGCCCGCCGCCCGGTCGACCGGGCGTCGCCGGAGGGCAGGCTCGCCGCCTACCTGAGGCTGAACCGCTGCGGCCACCACGCCCCGGAGGCGCTGGAGGTCGCCGAGGGCATCTCGGTGGGCTTCGGCGACGACTACAAGCACACCGTCGACTTCCAGTGGCTCGACCTGACCGGCGTGCCGTCGGGCACCTACGACGTCGTCAACGTGGTCAACAGCGACCGCACGCTGGTCGAGGAGTCCTACGGCAACAACGCCTCCTCGATGGCGATCTCGCTGCGCTGGCCGGGCGGCGCCGACCGGGCACCCGCCGTGGTCACCGCCCCGCCGCTGGTCAGGGTGCTGCGCAGCTGCCCGGGGCAGGAGCGCTGTGCCGGCGCCCGGTGACCGCCGGGCCCTTCGTGGTCACGGTCGGGTACCGGCGCGCGGTCCGCGGCCCCGTCCCGGTTTGCCCCCCGGGATACCGGGAACCCGGTGCCGATCGCACCACGACGGGAAGGGCTGAGCCGTGTCGCTGACCACCCAGGACCGGGTGCTCGCCGGCCGTTACCGGTTGGTGGGCAAGCTCGGCTCCGGCGGCATGGCCGAGGTGCACCGCGGGTGGGACCTGCTGCTGCGCCGCCACGTGGCGGTGAAGCTGTTCGACGCCCCCGACGACGCCGCCGGCGCGGTCGCGAGCACCCGGTTCGACCACGAGGTGCGGACGATGGCCGCGCTGTCGCACCCCGGCCTGGTGTCGGTCTACGACGTCGGTCGCTGCGGGCGCACCTCGTTCGTGGTGCTCCAGCTGGTCGAGGGCCCGACGCTGCGCGACCGGCTGGCCGGGGGCCCGCTGCCGCTGCCGCAGGTCCGGCGGCTGGGCCTGCGGCTGGCCGACGCGCTGGCGCACGTGCACGAGCAGGGCGTCGTGCACAGGGACGTCAAGCCGTCGAACATCCTGCTCGACGCGTCCGGCGCGCCCCACCTCGCCGACTTCGGCCTGGCCAGGTCGGCCTGGTCGCCGCAGCTCACGAACCACGGCCAGGTCATCGGCACCGCCGCCTACCTGGCCCCCGAGCAGGTGCGCGGCGAGGCGGTGGGACCGGCGGCGGACGTCTACGCGCTCGGGCTGGTGCTGCTGGAGTGCCTGACCGGCCGGCGCGAGTACCAGGGCAGCCGGGTGGAGGCGGCGGTCGCGAGGCTGCGCCGCCCGCCCGCCGTGCCGCCCGCCCTGCCCCCGGAGCTGCACCGCCTGCTCACCGCGATGACGTCGACGTCGCCGGAGCGCCGGCCGACCGCGGCCCAGTGCGCGGCGCGGCTGCGCAGGCGGCCCCGGCCCGCGCCGGTGCCCCCGCCGCGCGACGACGAGGCGCGCACCGAGGTGCTCCCGGTCGTGCCGAAGGGCCGGACCAAGCTGCTGATCGCCACCGCCGCCGTGGCGTGCGCGGTCGGCGGGGCGTGGGTGGCGGCCGACCGGGTCGAGGGGCCGGGCGCCGACCAGCGGGTGGACCGGCAGGTCGAGCAGCCGGTGGGGCCCGGTGGCGCGGTGCCGATCGACGCCATCCGGGCCACCCCCTAGCGGTCCGGCAGCTCGTCCAGGAACCGCCCGACGACCTCGTCGAACAGCGCCGGCCGTTCCAGGTTCGGCAGGTGCCCGGCGCCCGGCACCACGGCGAACGCCGAGCCGGGGAGGGTCTCGTGCAGCCGCCGGGCCGTGGCGACCGGCGTGTACTCGTCCTCCTCGCCGACGACGACCAGGGCGGGCACCCGGGCCGCGGCCAGCGAGGGCGCGTAGTCGGGGCGGGCGGCCCGGCCGCGCAGGGCCGCGGCGGCACCGGACGGCGGCGCGCCGTGCATCATCCGCCGCACGTGGTCGGCCACGTCGGGCCGTTCGGCCACCGTGCGCGGGGAGATCATCCGCCGCATCAGCTCGTCGGCGTAGGGGCCGATGCCCTCGCGCTCGACGCGGTCCGCCGCCTCGTGCCGGGCCCGCGCGGCGGCGGGGTCGTCCGGCTCCGGGGTGGTGTCGGCGAGCACCAGCGCCCGGACGCGCTCCGGGTGCGACCGGTGCAGTTCCATGGTGATCTGACCGCCCATCGACAGCCCGCACACCACGGCCCGGTCGATGCCGAGGTCGTCGAGCAGCGCGACCAGGTCGGCCGCGAACGCGCTCAGCGGCGTGGTGCCGGTCGCCGCCGGCGCGTCGCCGTACCCGCGCAGGTCGGGGACGACCACCCGGTACCGGGAGCGGAAGTGCTCGAACTGCGGTCGCCACATCGACCGGTCGAACGGGTGCCCGTGCACCAGCAGCAGCGGCGGGCCGTCACCCTCGTCGTCGTACGCGTTCCTCATGCGCACCCCCTTTGACGACGAGCCTAGGAAGCGGCACCATCTCGGTGCAATGACGACAATGCTCTCGGTGCAATCGGGGTGCGCGTGGACCACCGGGTGATCGCCGACCGGATCGCCGCCGACATCGCGGCGGGCAGGCTCAAGCCGGGTGACCGGCTGCCGCCGCAGCGCCGCCTCGCCCGGCGGCACGGCATCGCCGCGTCCACCGCGGCCCGCGCCTACGGCGAGCTGGCCCGGCGCGGCCTGACCACGGGCGAGGTCGGGCGCGGCACGTTCGTCCGCACCCGCCCGGCCGAACCGGCGCTCGCCGAACCCGGCGGCGCGCGCGTCGACCTGGAGTTCAACTTCTGCCTGCTGCCCGACCAGGCCGAGCTGCTGGCGCCCGCCCTGCGCGGGCTCGTCGACGACGACCTGGCCGGGGCGATGACCCCGGCCGGCGTCACCGGCACGCCCGCGGTCCGGGCCGCGACCGCCGCCCTGCTCGCCCGCGGCGGGTGGGCGCCGGACCCGCGGCGGGTGCTGTTCACCGGCAACGGCCGCCAGGCCCTCGCCGCCGCCCTCGCCGCGCTGGTGCCGGTGGGCGGGCGGCTCGGCGTGGAGGCCGTCACCTACCCCGTGGTGAAGGCGCTCGCGACCCGCCTGGGCATCACGCTCGTGCCGCTGGCCGTGGACGAGGCGGGTGTCGTGCCGGGCGCGCTGCGGGCCGCCGGCGTGCGGGCGCTCTACCTCCAGCCGGTCCTGCACAACCCGCTCGGCACGACCGCGCCGCCCGAGCGGCGCGCCGAGCTGGCGTCCGTCGTGCGCGAGCTGGACGCGCAGGTGGTGGAGGACGCCGTCTACGCGTTCCTCGGCCCCGACGTGCCGCCGCTCGCGCCGGAGCGCACCACCGTCGTGGACAGCCTGTCCAAGCGCCTCGCCCCGGGCCTGACCCTGGGGTTCGTCGTACCGCCCGCGGAGCTGGTGGACCGGGTGGCGGCCACCGCGCGGTCCGGCGGGTGGGCGGCGGGCCGCTTCGCGCTCGCCGCCGCCGGCCGCTGGCTCGCCGACGGTACCGTGCACACCGTCGTGGAGCGCAAGCGCGCCCTGGCCCGTGAGCGGCAGGCCCTGGCCCGCGCCCACCTGGCCGGGTTCGACGTGCGCGGTGACCCCGGCGCGTTCCACTGCTGGTGGCGCCTGCCGGACCGCTGGCGCGCCGAGACCTTCACGGCCGCCGCGAGCCGGCGCGGCATCGCCGTCACCCCGGCCGCCGCGTTCGCCGTGGTGCCCGGGCACGCCCCGAACGCCGTCCGGCTGGCCCTCGCCTCGACCGACCGGGACACCCTCGTGCAGGCACTCGACGTGCTGGCCTCGCTGGCCCGGACCGCCCCGGAGGACGACGCCCCGGACAGCTGAGCCCCGGTCGCTGGACCCCGGACAGCTAGGTCCCGGACAGCTGGGCCCCGGGCAGCCGGGTCAGGCGCCCACGAAGCGCTCCCAGGCGCGTTGCTGCTCCTCGGGCGCGGCGTCGGCCTGCTCGGGGCAGTCCAGGCGCAGGTGCCGGTCGCCGAACGGCGCGTCCAGGTAGGCGCAGTGGTGGGGGTTCTCGGTGCCCTCGTGGACGCGCGGCCGGAAGTAGCGGCAGGTCACGCAGGTGCGCTGCGGCGGGATGTCGCCGTTGAGCTGCAACGTGCGGATCAGCTTGACCAGCAGGAGCAGCAGGTCGGCCTGCTCGGCGTCGCCGAAGGTGTCGACGGCCCGGCTCAGGAAGTCGGGCCACGCGCTCGCGCGGTCCGCCACCGCCTCGCCCGCCCCGGTGAGGCGCAGCGTCACGGACCGCTTGTCCGGCCCGGGTTCCTTCACCACGAGCCCCTTGGTGACCAGGGTGCCCACGGCGGTGCTCGCGGTCGCGGTCGAGACGCCGAGGAGGGCCGCGAGGCCGCCCAGGCTCGCCGGTCGCCCGCGCAGCAGCTCCAGTGCCCGCGCCTGCGTCGGGGTCACCCCGGCGGGGCCGGCACCCTTCCACGCCCGGCTCTGGAGCACCGCGCCGATCTTGGCGAGCCCGCTGGTGACCCGGTTGGGGACCGGCTCGCTGATCGCGTCGAAGCTCACATCCACTGTTCGCACTCCTAGCGATCTCTTGACGTGGACCTGTGACATTGATAGTACTACTAGCGTTATTGATAGTAGTACTAACGGTTCTTCCGACGCATGACAGGAGCACCACCTGATGTCCCGAGTCGAACTGATCGACGCCCAGGCGGCCACCGGCGAGGCCAAGCCCCTGCTGGACGAGATCACCGCCGCGTTCGGCGCCACGCCGGCCATGTTCAAGGCCGTCGCGAACTCGCCCGCCGCGCTGAAGATGATGTGGGCCGGCTTCGGGGCCCTCGGCGGCGGGCGGCTGGGGGCGAAGCTCGGCGAGCAGGTCGCGGTGCTCGTCGCCGACCGCAACAGTTGCGAGTACTGCCTGGCCGCCCACACCGCCCTGGGGCGCAAGGCGGGTGTGTCCGCCGAGGACATGGGGCAGGCCCAGGCGGGCCACTCGCACGACCCGCGCGCCGCCGCCGCGCTCACCTTCGCGGCCAAGCTGGTGGAGGACCGCGCGCAGGTGACCGACGCCGACGTGGAGGCATTGCGCGAGGCCGGTTTCGACGACGAGGAGGTGGTGGAGCTGGTGGCGCACGTCGCGCTCAACCTCTTCACCAACTACGTCAACGTCGCCCTCTCCGTCCCGCTCGACTTCCCCGAGGTCCCCCTCCACAAGTCCGCCTGACCGCGAGAGTCCAACGCTCGGGCCTCGAGAGTCCAACGCTCAGGACTCCTGAGTTCTACGTTCCGGACGTAGAACTCAGGGGTCCTGGAGGTACGACTCTCGCGACCTGGGGGTTGGACTCTCGGGGCCTGGGGGTTGGACTCTCGCGGGGTCAGGCGTAGAGGAGGGTGTAGGCGAGGACGGTGGCCAGGAGGTAGGTGGGGTAGCCGATCCTCGCGGCACGGGTGAGGCGGCGCTCGTCGTCGTCGCGCTTCAGGGTGGCCAGGCGCTTGCGCAGCATGGCCACCAGCACGCACCCGGCCGCCAGCAGGATGAACGCGTAGTAGCCCCACTCCAGCGCCACCGTGTAGCTGACCGACGGCAGCTGGGACGTGACGTTGTTCAGCAGCACGGCGGTGCTCAGGATCGCGGTGACGCCCATCGACACCGGCGCCGCGCCGTCGGACGCCTTGAAGTACAGCGACAGGTACGTCACGCACACCAGCAGCACGAGCGGCAGCAGGTTCTTCACCAGGAACGGCAGGGTGTCGCGGGCGATCACGACCTCCCCCGCGTACTGGCTGTAGTAGATGCCGTTGGCCCCGGCGCCCGCCGACGCGTCGCCGAGGGCGTCGCTGCTGCCGACCGTGCGCTGGAAGAACCGCGCCGACAGCGCCACCCAGTTCGGCACCTGGTTGATGGTGGCGTCCGCGTCCGCGCCGCTGCGCAGGTGGTGCTCCGCCGGCTGGTCGAGGATCTCCTTGTCGGTCACGTACACCACCTGGTCGGCGGTCTGCGTGCGGTTCTGGAGCACGACCCTGAGCTGCTGCCGGTCGAACGGGAAGCTGCGGAACTCGAAGCCGTTCTTGAACCGGTCGGCCACCCGGTAGAGCCGGTAGGTGGCCCCGTCCGGCCCGGTGGCGTCGCGCAACGGCTTCCCGAGCCCCAGGTCCGGCTTGACGGAGTTGACGAACTGCACGTCCGACGCGGCGTGCTCGCCGGTGTACTTGAGCCACAGGAAGAAGTCGACGAAGTAGGTGCCGTCCCGGGTGTCGAGGTCGCGGACCTCGTTGAGGTTGATGCCGGTGGCCACCACCTGCCGCCGCGCCAGGTACCGGTCGCCGACCGCGATGACCGACCCGGCCGCCAGCCCGGCGCGCAGCGCGTCCGCCGACGGCGGCTCGTAGATCGTGAGCTGCACGGGCGCGGACACCAGGCGCGTGCCGTCGCTCGTCACGAACGACACGGACATCTGCGCCGAACCGCTCCCGGTGAAGTACAGCGGTCCGAGCAGCGCCGGGAACGCGTTGCGCCGGTCCTTCAACGACGCGAGCGCGTCGCGCAACCGCTTGCGGTCCTCGGTGACGTGCTCGGGCCGGAAGTCCGCGCCGCCGGCGGTCATCGCGTGCAGGCCCACGTTGAACGCCTGCCTGCCGGTGGCCGCGTGCCACCCCGGCCGCTGCCCGTACCGCTGCTCGAAGTCCTCCGCCCACGCCAGCGCGGGGCCGGGCAGCGCGTCGTGCGCCAGCGGCGTGCCCAGGTAGAGGTTGCGGGTCGCGCCGCCGAGCGAGTCGTGGAACGCCTTCGTGCCCAGTCCGGCGGTGCCCAGGACCGGGGCCTCGAAACCGCCGGCGCGCAACCGCTTCACGACCTCCGCGCCGTTGGCCGGACCGGTGGCCAGCACGACCGGCCGGTCCCGCGCGGCCACCGCGGCCACGACCGCGTCCACGTCGTCGAGCGGGTGGGAGGTGACCGAGCCGAACCGGCCGAACGAGTCGGCGAACGCGGCGTTCGCGGACCGGCCGCTCTCGTCCTCGTCGTGCACGACCGCGACCTCCCGCGCGCCGAGCACCTCGGCGGCGTACCCGGCGAGGAAGTCGCCCTGCGTGCGGTCGCCGTAGGTGCTGCGGAAGTACCAGTCGCTCTCGTCGGTGACGCGGCTGGAACTGGCGGTCGGCGTGATGGCCGGGACGCCCGCCGCGCGGTACACCGGCGAGGCGGCCAGCGCGGTCTCGCTCACGCCGTGCCCGACGACGTAGTGCACGCGGCCCTCGCGCACGATCCCCTCGGCGATCTCCCGCGCCCGCTCGGGCCGGTCGGCGTCGTCGTGGACGGTCAGCTCGACCGGGTGGCCGGCCACGCCGCCCGCGTCGTTGACCGAGTCCAGGTGCAGGCGCACGCCGCGTTCGACGTCCGCCGCGGCCGCCGGGTCGCCCCCGGTGAGGCCGACGACGAGGGCGACGCGCACCGGGTCGTTCGCCGTGGTTCCGGTGGCCGTCCACACGCCGACCGCGGTCAGCAGCACGGCGACCACCGCGCCCGCCGCCACCCACGCGGTCCGGGAGCGGCGGTGTTCGGGGTCGGCGGGGCGGGGCGGCTCGACGACGTCGTGCACCTCGTGCGGCGCGGTGGCCGCCGCGCCGCGCAGCGCCCGCCGAGCCCGGTCCGTGCCGGGGTCGGGCTTGAGCGCGAACGCCCGGTCGAGGCAGAAGAGGCGTTCGCCGTCGTCGGTGGCGAGCTCGGCGAGCCAGCGCCACGCCGGTTCGTACTCGGCGTCCGTCGCCAGCGCCGCGCCGAGCAGTGCCCGCGCGCCCTCCGGGTCGTCGGTGCGCAGTGCGATGGCCCGGTGCGTGAGCGCGACCGCCGTGTCGGGTTTCTCCGCCATGGCGCGCAGGGTAGGGAGCCGGTGCCCCCCACGATCGAGCATCCCCCGGCCGGGTGTTGATCACCCGGTGGACGGGCACGCCGCGACGCCCGGACGCCGGACGCGACGGCGTCACGACGCGAAGACGCCGGGGTGCGCGAGGCACCCCGGCGTCGGTCGGTCGTCGTGCGTCAGGCGCGGCGCCACTTCTGGTTCGCGCCGCCGACGCAGTCCCAGGTGTGCAGGACCGCGTCGTTGTTCGGGTTCCACTCCGCGATGTCCACGCACTTGTTCGCCTGCGGGTTCACCAGGTCGCCCGCGGCGGACAGGACGAACTGCTGGGCCGGGTTGCCGGAGCAGGTCGCGAGCTGCACGGCCGCGCCGTTGGCCGTCGAACCCCACGCCACGTCCACGCACTTGTTGTTCTGCGAGCGCAACGTGCCGCCGACGAACTCGAACTTCTGGCTCGTGCCACCCGTGCAGTCCCGCACGACCAGGCGCTGGCCGTCGGCGAAGTTGCCGTTCGGCACGTCGACGCACTTGCCGTGCCAGTTGCTGACGATGCTGCTGCCGGCGGGCGGGGGAGTGACGCCGCCGCCGGTGAACGGGGTCAGCGCGATCCCGGCCGAGCGCGGGTCGCCGTCGTGCACCAGGGACTCCTGCGCCTGCACGTCGTCGAACGCGAAGCCGTACGCCTTGCCGTCCACCATGTTCGCGTGCACCAACCGGGAGTAGTGGTTGGTGATCGCGCCCTGGTAGAAGTCGGCCGGGCCGCCGCCGGGCTGGACGTCGATCCGACCGAGGGTGGAGCGGTGCAGCGCGGCGCACAGGGTGCGCGCGATCGGGCCGACCACCTGGTCGTTGGGCGCGCCCAGCGCCCCGTCGCAGCCCCACACGTTCGACGTCGAGGGCTTCGCGAACGACGCCACCTGCTGACCGGCGGGGTTGGTGAAGTTCATCGTGGTGCCGGAGGTGCGGCCGAAGTACTTCACGTCCGGCCGGTCGCCGAACGGCTGCACGGTCAGCGTCTTGGTCGTGTACGCGTTCCACGCCTGGGTGATGTACGAGTCCAGGTAGTTGCGGTCGAACTGGCCGACGTCGGCGGCCTTGCCCGGCGCGAGCACGCGCAGCACCGTGCCGTCCGAACGGGACATGATCGACCCCGCCCAGCCGGCCTGGTTGCGGATGCCGTTGATGATGGCGTCCCGCCCGCCGGGCTTCAGCTCACCGGTCTTCTTGGTGACGCCGCTCGCGCCCGTCACCGACACCGCGTGCGGCACGGCGAACATGTCCACCTGGGAGCTGTTCAGCCACAGGCCGGCGTCGTTGTAGGTGAACTCGCTCCAGTCGAACAGGATGCCGCTGTTGGGGTCGCCGGACGCCCACGGCGCGGGCTGCACCAGGCCGTCGGGCGTCAGGAAGAACTTCAGCTTCTCGCCGAACGACATGTAGACGCGGCCGGAGATGAAGCGCGGCACGCGCAACGTCGTGCTGCCGCCGAGCCCGGGGCCCGCGATGGACACGTCGGGGGCCGGCGTGGGCGGGTTCCCGCCCGGCGACCAGGGGGTGAACCCGCCCGCCTGGTTGACGTACCCGAGCCGCCCGCTGCGGATGTCGGTGCCCAGGACGTACAGGTGCACCGCCTCGGACCGGCCGCTGTTGTTGGTGACGGTCAGCGGCAGCAGGTCGGGGCCGATCGCCTGTGCCGGTGTGATCGCGATAGCCGCCGACGCGGTCGCCGCCAGTGCGGCGAGCGCGCTCAACCACTTCGTTCGAGTGCGCATCGTTGACTCCTCGTGCAGGGTGCTGTCGGCAGACGCCCGACCGGTTTCAGGGCGGTGGGGCGGTCTCCGCCCCCGCGAACCGGCGCGGACCGGTGTGTGAACTGGTCCAGACCGATTCGTGAGAGCGCTTCCATGGTTGTGCGCGAATGTGAGCCCTGTCAATAGCGGGAGGCGCGGGGCAGAGTGGGCGGCATGACCTACGACGTCGACGCCGTGCGCGCCCAGTTCCCCTCGCTCGCCGCCGGGACCGCCCACTTCGACGGCCCCGGCGGCTCCCAGGTGCCCGCCGCCGTGGCCGACGCGGTGCACGCCTTCCTGACCTCGCCGCTGGCCAACCGCGGCGTGGTCACCGACGCCGAGCGGGCGGCCGACGCCGTCGTGCTCGACGCCCGGCGGGCGCTGGCCGACCTGCTGGGCGCGACGCCCCGGGGCGTCGTCTTCGGGCGCTCGACGACCCAGCTGACCTACGACCTCGCCCGCACCCTCGCCAAGGGCTGGGGACCGGGCGACGAGGTGGTGGTGACGCGCCTGGACCACGACGCCAACGTGCGGCCGTGGGTGCAGGCGGCCGAGGCGGTCGGCGCGCACGCCCGGTTCGCCGCGTTCGACCCGCGCACCGGCGAGTTGACCCCCGACGACGTCGCCGCCGTGCTGTCGCCGCGCACCCGGCTGGTCGCGGTGACCGGCGCGTCCAACCTGATCGGCACCCGGCCGGACCTCAAGGCGATCGGCGCGCTGGCGCACGACGGCGGCGCGCTGTTCGCCGTGGACGGTGTGCACCTGGCCGCGCACGCGTTCGTCGACGTCGTCGACATCGGCGCGGACTTCTTCACCTGCTCGCCGTACAAGTTCTTCGGGCCGCACGTCGGCGTGCTGGCGGCGGACCCGGAACTGCTGTCGGGGCTGCGGCCGGACAAGCTGCTGCCGTCGTCGGACTCCGTGCCCGAGCGGTTCGAGCTGGGCACGCTGCCCTACGAGCTGCTGGTCGGCTGCACGGCGGCGGTCGACGTGATCGCCGGGCTGGTGCCGTCCGGTGGGGACCGCCGCACGCGGATCGCGCGGTCGTTCGCGGCCGTCGAGGCGCACGAGGACCGGCTGCGCGCCGTCGCGGAGGAGGGCCTGGCCGCGCTGCCGGGCGTGACCGTGCGCTCGCGCGCCGGGCACCGCACGCCCACCCTGCTCGTCACGTTCGCCGACCGGCCCGCCGCCGACGCGTACCGGTTCCTGGCCGGGCTGGGCGTCAACGCGCCCGCCGGGTCGTTCTACGCGATCGAGACGTCCCGGTGGCTCGGCCTGGGCGACGTCGGCGGGCTGCGCGTCGGCCTGGCGCCGTACTCGACCGACGACGACGTGGCCCGCCTGCTCGACGGGCTGGACCGGTTCGTCCGGACGGCGTAGCGGAACCCCTCTGTCGTGGCGCGTACGGCGCAATGTCGGGCGGGTCGGTGAACACCGCACCCGCTGGCGCCCGTAACCCCGGTCGAGGACGGGTCACCACCGCCGTGCGGGTGCACTCGCGTCACGACGACAGGAAGGTGGCTCATGAGGCACAAGGACGCTCAGCCGGGCAGGAGACGGGCGGTCGTGGTCGGCTCGGTCGGCGTGGCGGCGATGGTCGTCACGGCGGTCGCGGCGCTGGCCGCGTCCGGCTCGGACCCGGAGCGGGTGATCGAGTGCCCGTCACCGGTCGTGGCCCTGGTCGAGGTGCCCGAGGCGGCTCGGGCCGAGGTGGCGAAGGAGCTGGCGAACCTCGACGAGCAGGTCGCGGAGGCCACCGAGCGGCTGGTCGGCACGCGCGGCCAGGGCGGTCCGGACTTCGTGCGGAACGCGATCCTGGGGCCGTTGGCGAGCAAGCGGGCGGCGGCGCTGGACCGGATCGCCATCGCCATCGACCGGGTGGGCGACCGGCCCGAGGGGCTGGAGCGGTTCGCGACCTGCGAACCGGGCTGAGCCCGGCGCGGGTCAGCGGGGGCGGGCCGCTGCGGCGATCAGGGTGATCAGCTGGCGGCGGAAGTGGTCGTAGTCGTCCACCGCGCCCAGCAGCGACTCGGACTCCTGCTCCTCGCGGCGGGCTGCGGTCAGGACCTCGCGGCCGGTGGGGGTGATCTCGACCAGCACGCGGCGGCGGTCGCGGGCGTCGGCGGCGCGGGCCACGTGGCCGGAGCGGTCCAGGCGCTCGATGGTGCGGCTCATGGTCTGGTCGGTGACCCGGCACAGGCCCGCCAGCTCGCGCTGCGCCATCGGGCCGTCGGCGAGGTGGTGCAGGGCGATCAGGCCCGCGTGGGTCAGGTCGAGCCCGGCCAGCACCTCGTCGAACCGGCTCTCCACGACCCGCGCGGCCACCGACAGCAGGCGGCCGGTCGGCCAGGAGTCGACGTCGGCGCGCACCCGGTCAGGCTGGTGCGCCACCTCCCGCTCGTCCCCTCGGCCCATTGCGCCATCTTCGCAGAGCGGGGGTCGGTGGCCGATTGTTCAGCAAGCTGAACGTTTGGCATGATGCTCAGCGTGCTGAACGACGTGCGGGGACGGAACCGCCTGCCGGTGGTCGGGGTGGCCGCGAGCGCGGTGCTGACCGGGGTGGTGTGGCTGCTCGGGCAACGGCTGCACGGGGTCGAGCTGCTGCCCGACCAGGGCGCCTCCTGGTACTACTGGCAGCTGCCCGACCCGACGTGGTGGACCCGCGCGTCGGCGTGGGTCGGGTACGCCGCGCACCAGGTCGTGTCGTGGGGCCTCATCTACTACGCGCAGACCCGCGTGCGCCGGTACACCGCCGGCCTGCACCCGGTGAACGTCGTCGCGCTCGCCGCCAACGCCGGGTTCATCGGCCTGCACGCCGTGCAGACGCAGGTGTTCTACGACGGCACCGCGCAGGACGTGTCGATCTTCAGCTCGCAGGGCTCGGTCGTGCTGCTGCTCGTGGCCGTGCTGCTGATGGAGAACCGCAGGCGCGGCCTGTTCTTCGGGCGGCCGGCGCCGATCGCGGCCGACGTCGTGGCGTTCGTGCGGCGCTACCACGGCTACCTGTTCAGCTGGGCCGCCGTCTACACGTTCTGGTACCACCCGATGGAGAGCACCAGCGGCCACCTGATCGGGTTCTTCTACATGTTCCTGCTGCTGTTCCAGAGCAGCCTGATGTTCACCGCGGCCCACACCAACAGGTGGTGGACGCTCGGGCTGGAGGTCATGGTCGCCCTGCACGGCACGCTGGTGGCCGTGATGAACTCCGGGCCGGACGGCATCTGGCCGATGTTCCTGTTCGGCTTCGTCGGCATCTTCGTGATCACCCAGGCGCACGGCGTCGGGCTGAGCGCGGCGGCCCGGTGGTGGATCGGCGGCGTGGTCCTCGTGGCGGTCCTCGGGGTCTACTCGTGGCGCGGGTTCGACCGGGTCGACGAGGTGGTGCGCATCCCCGCGATCGAGTACCTGCTGGTGGCGGTGCTGGCGCTGCTCGTCTGGGCGCCGCTGCGGCTGGCGCGCGCGGTCCGCCGGTGATCCGGTACCTGCCCGCGATCCGGTACCTGCCCGTGCTCGCCTGCCTGGCGGTGCCGGTGTGGCTGGTGGCGTCGCGCTGGTCGGCGGTGTCGGCCGCGCACCCCGCCTACCTGGTCCTCGCCTGCGCGGTGGCGGTGGCGGGCGCGCCGCTGGTCGCGCGGGCGCGGCGGCGGGCGTGGGTGAGCGTCCCGCTGGCCGTGCTGCTGGTGGCGCCGTTGGCGTACCTGCACCCGTTCCCGGCCGGACGGGTGCCGGCGGACGTGGTGGACGGCACCACGTCGGTCGCCCTCGTGCCGCCGGGGACGCCGCGCGCGGGACTCGTCTTCTGGCCCGGCGCGCGCGTCGACCACCGCGCCTACCTGCCGCTGCTGGCACCGCTGGCGCGCGACGGGACCCTCGTCGTGGTCGTGAAACCGCTGCTGGACGTGCCGCTGCTGTCGGTCGACGCGGCGCGGGACGTGCTCGACGCCCACCCGGACGTGCCCGCGTGGGCCGTGGGCGGTCACTCGCTGGGCGGCGTCGCGGCGGCCCGGTACGCGCTGTCGGACGACCGGGTGCGCGGCCTGCTGCTGTGGGCGTCGTACCCGGTGGACGACCTGTCGGCGCGGACCGGCCTCGCCGCGTGGTCGGTCTCGGGCGAGCGCGACGGCTTCACCACCCCGGCCGACGTCGAGGCGTCGCGGTCGCTGCTGCCGCCCGGCACGCGGTACGAGGTGGTGCCGGGCGCGGTGCACGCCCACTTCGGCGACTACGGCGACCAGCCGGGCGACGGCACGCCGACGACCTCCCGCGCGGCGGCGCAGGTGGCGATCGTGCGGGCGAGCGCGGCAGCGCTGCGGGAGGTGGGCTGAGGGAGGCGGGCCGGGGGAAGCGGGCTGGGGGAAGCGGGCTGGGGTGACCCGGAACCCGCCGATCATGCCCGTCCGCCGGCACACTGGACGTTTCCCGCCCGCCGCACCGGAAGGAACGCCATGACCCGCATCGCGCGGTTGCTGCCCGTCCTCGCCCTCGCGCTCGGCACGCTCGCCCTCGGCCCGTCCGCCACCGACGGCTTCACCTGGAGCAACTCCACCGTGCTCGCCGACGCCGACGCGGGTGTCGGCACGAACGGCTACACCTGGAGCAACTGACGGGGCTACCGCCGCCGCGGCCCGAAGCGCAGCCGCAGCCCGCTCACCACGACGCTCGCCACGGCCCGGTGCGGCGCCAACCAGCCCAGCGGCCCGTCCGGGGCGATGTCCCACGCGGCCCGCGCCGGGGTGACGCGGGCCGCGGCGCGCAGCGGGGTCCGGGCCACCGCGCCGTCCAGGAACTGCCACGCCGTCGCGGCGGCGGGCAGGCGCAGGCCGACACCGGCGGGGGAGCAGGTCACCGAGGCGATCGGGCCGTCGGCGGTCCGCGCCCTCGACCGGGCCGGGAACTCGGCCATCTCCTTCGGGATGCCCCACAGCTCCCGGCCGCCCGCGCGGGACGCCTCGCTGTCGACCCAGATGTGCGTGATCGACACGCCGGGGCGGCGCACCACCACGGCCGCCAGCAGCTCCCGGTACGCCATACCCGGCGGGGTGTACTCGACGAACGCCGTGCCGACCACCGCGCGCCCGCCCACCACCAGCGGCGGCACGGGGAGGTCCGGCAGCGCCGGGGCGGGCACCAGCCACGTCGTCACGCACGCCCGGCCGTGCAGCAGCCACGGCTCCGGGGGGTAGTCCACCACGTCAGGTCCTCACTTCCGGTGGGCCCAGCGCAGCGCGCCGGGCGCGTCGGGCGGCACGACGGGCGACCTCGGCGGCACGGGCGCCAGCCGCTCGTACCCGTCGCCGACCGGGGGCCGCGGGTCGCGGTCGCCGTTGTTGGGCCACAGCGACATCGCCCGCTCGGCGAGCGCGGTGATGGTCAGCGCCGGGTTCACGCCGAGGTTCGCCGGGATCGTCGAGCCGTCCACCACGTGCAGCCCGGGATGACCGTACAGCCGGTGGTAGGGGTCGACCACGCCGGTGGACGGCGCGTCGCCGATCACGCACCCGCCGATCAGGTGACCCGTCAGCGGCACGTCCGCGAGGTCCGCCCACGAGCCGCGCGCCACCCCGCCTGCCCGGTCCGCGACCCGCCGCGCGACCTCGTGCCCGACCGGCACCCACGTCGGGTTGGGCTCGCCCTCGCCCTGCCGGGTCGTCACCCGCCGCCCGAACGGCCCGCGCCGCTCCACCGTGGTCAGCGAGTTGTCCAGGCCCTGCATCACGAGCAGCGCGATCGTGCGCTCGGACCACCGGCGCGGGTCGTGCAGCCACCCCTGGTCGCGCCACCCGCGCGCCAGCTCGGCGAGGCCCCGCCGCAGCCGCCGCGGGCCGCCGTCCACGAGCACGGTCATCAGCAGCCCCATCAGGTTGCTGCCGCGCCCGTAGCGGACCGGTTCGACGTGCGTGTCCGGGTCGGGGTGGAACGACGAGGTGATCGCCACGCCGACCGAGTGGTCCACCTCCGCCGACCGCACCCGAACGCCCAGCACGGCCTCGGAGTTGGTGCGGCACAACGACCCCAGGCGCGGTGAGACGCCGGGCAGGCTGCCGCGCCGCAGCCGGTGCAGCAGCCGCTGGGTGCCCAGCGACGCCGCCGCGAACACCACCTGCCGCGCGGTGAACCGCCGGCGCCGCCACGAGCCGGTGCGCCGCGCCGTCACCTCGTACCCGTCGCCGCACGGCCGCACGTCCACCACCGTGGTCAGCGGGTGCACGACCGCGCCCGCCCGTTCGGCCAGGTGCAGGTAGTTCTTCACCAGGGTGTTCTTCGCGCCCACCCGGCAGCCGACCATGCACTGGCCGCAGTGCGTGCACGGCGACCGCACCGGCCCGAGCCCGCCGAACGACGGGTCGCCCGGCGGTCCGAAGTGGACGCCCACGTGCGAGGTCCGGTACGTGCCGCCGACGCCCATGTCCCGGGCCACGTCCCGCAGCACGCGGTCGGCGGCCGACGTGCGCGGGTTCGGCACCACGCCGAGCATCCGCGACGCCTGGTCGTAGTGCGGCGCCAGCTCGGCCCGCCAGTCGGTGACGTGCGCCCACTGCCGGTCGCGGTAGAACGCCTCCGGCGGCTCCCACAGCGTGTTGGCGTACACCAGGGACCCGCCGCCGACGCCCGCGCCGCTGAGCACCAGCACGTCGCGCAGCAGGTCGACCCGCTGGACGCCGAAGCAGCGCAGCCACGGCGCGAACAGGTACCGGCGCAGCCGCCACGAGGTGCGCGCGAAGTCCTCGTCGGCGAACCGCCGCCCGGCCTCCAGCACGCCCACCCGGTAGCCCTTCTCGGTCAGCCGCAGCGCGGTCGTGGCGCCGCCGAACCCCGAGCCGATCACCAGCACGTCGTGGTCGAACCCCCCGCGGTCCACGCTCACCCCTCCACCGGTCGCAGGTCGTCCAGGTCCGCCCGCGCGGTGCGCGACCGGTACTCGGCGACCTGGCCCGGCCAGTTCGTCGTCACCCGCTCGCCGTCGCGGTACCAGCTGCGGCACAGGCTCCACACGCTGTGCCGCAACCGCCGCTGCACCTCCGCGTCGAACGCCTCCGCCACCTCGCGCCGCACCTCCACCGGCCGCGCGCCGAAGTGCCGCAGCACCCGCACCACGTACCGGATCTGCGCCTCGACCATGGTGAGCACCGAGTTGCCGCCCAGGTTCGTGTTCGGCCCGTAGAGCAGGTACAGGTGCGGGAAGCCGGGCACGGTGATGCCCAGGTGCGCCCGCGCGCCGCCCGCCCACTCGTCGGACAGCAGCCGCCCGTCCCGGCCCCGGACCTCCACCGGGGCCAGGAAGTCCGTCGCGGCGAACCCCGTGCCGTAGACCAGCACGTCCGCCTCGTGCACGACGCCGTCCGCGGTGCGCACGCCGCGTTCGGCGAGCCCGGTGACGCGCTCGGTCACCACGTCCACGTTCGGCGAGGCCAGCGCCGGGTACCAGTCGTTGGAGAACAGCAGCCGCCGGCAGCCCGCCGGCGCGTCCGGCGCGAGCTTCCGCCGCAGCGCGGGGTCGCGCACCCGCCAGAACCGGTGCAGCGCGGTCGCCGCCGCCACCACCGACCGCGTCCACGGGCCGCGGGTCAGCGCGAACGTCAGCGCCTCGCCCGCCAGCCAGGTGCCGAGCCGCCCCGCGCGCCCGCCCAGCGGCCCGGCCCGGCGCTTCACCGCGTCCGGTTTCGGCAGCACGTGCGGCGCGGTCCGCTGGAACACCGCGACGTGCGCCGCGACCCGCCGCAGGTGCGGCACGAACTGCACCGCGCTCGCGCCCGTGCCGATGACCGCGACCCGCCGCCCGGTCAGGTCCACGTCGTGCCGCCAGCGCGCGCTGTGGAACGCGACCCCGCCGAACCGGCCGGGCAGGTCGGGCAGCGCCGGCCGCGAGAGCTGGCCCACCGCGCTGATCAGCGCGTCGGCCTCGACGACCGAGCCGTCCGCCAGCCGCACCCGCCACCCGCCGGGGCCGTGCGCCGCGCCGACCACCTCGCAGCCGGTCCGGACGAGGTGGCGCACCGGTCCTGCCAGCCGCCGCAGGTGCGCCAGGAGGTCCGGCTGCCCGGCGTACCTGCGCGGCCACCACCGCTGCCGCGCGAAGGAGAACGAGTACAGCGACGACGGCACGTCGCACGCGGCCCCCGGGTAGGTGTTGTCCCGCCACACCCCGCCCACGTCGTCGGCGCGCTCCAGCACGACGACGTCGCCGACGCCCGCGCGCCGCAGCGCGAGCGCCACCCCGATCCCGCTGAACCCGGCCCCGACGACGACCACCCTCATGCCGTCCGACGCTAGGGAGGACCCCCCGAACGCACCAGGACATCACGGGCCGCGTAGTTGACAATCGTGGCCATGGCGCAACCGTGGGACTTCCGGCGCGGCGTCGCGAGCGCGGCCCTGCTGGTGCGCTTCGGCGCGGACCGCGGCGTGCCCCCGGACCGGCTGCTCGCGGGCAGCGGCCTGACCGCCGCGCACCTGGCCGAACCGGGCGCCGAGGTCGAGGCGCGCCAGGAGCTGCGGGTGGTGCGCAACCTCGCGGCCGTGCTGCCGGACAGCGGCGCCGAGGTCGGCCGCCGCTACCGGGCCACGACGTTCGGCGTGCTCGGGTTCGCGTTCCTCAGCTGCGCGACCGTGCGCGACGCCGTCGACACCGCGCTGCGCTACCTCGACCTGAGCTTCGCGTTCACCGACCCGACGGCGGCGGTGGAGGGCGACCGGGTGGTGATCACCCTGGACGACGGGTCGCTGCCCGCCGACGTCGCCCGGTTCCTCGCCGAGCGCGACCTCGCCGCGATCCACGCCGTGATCGACGAGCTGCTGCCCGGCGGCGTCCCCGTGCTGGGCGTGGACTTCCGCTTCCCGGAGCCCGCCGACACCTCGGGCCACGACTTCGGCGTGCGGCCGGTGTTCGGCGCGGACCGCACCGGCTCGTCGTTCGACGCCGCCTTCCTCGGCCGGGCCCTGCCGCTGGCGAGCCCGGAGGCAGGCGCGGTGTGCCAGGCGCAGTGCCGCGACCTGGCCGGCCGCCGCCGCGACCGGGACGGCACCGCGCGCACCGTGCGGGCCAGGCTGGAGCGGTCGGCCGCGTCCCTCACCGAGGTCGCCGAGGAGCTGGCGGTCAGCCCGCGCACCCTGCGCCGCAGGCTCGCCGCGTCGGGCACGAGCTTCCACGAGCTGCTCGACGAGGCCCGCGCCGCGCGCGCCGACGTGCTGCTGACCACCACGGCGCTGTCCGTCGAGCGGATCGCGCGGGAGCTGGGCTACGCCGAGTCGGCGAGCTTCATCCACGCGTTCCGGCGCTGGCGCGGCACGACCCCCGGCGACTACGGCCGCCGCCGGCGTGCGGTGTAGCCCGGTGGTGGTCGAGGTCGGAACGGTCCTGGCGCCGCGTGGGCCGCGGCCCGGACGACCCGGGAAGACCACGCCACGCGGTCCCGCGCCGACAGCGGTGGATGATCTGCTCGACCATCGACCGCGCGGGTCAGGTCCGCTTGCGGCGCGCGATCTCGTCGGAGAGCCGCCGCACGTGGGCGGGGTCCGCGTCCCGGGCGAGGGAGACGTAGTGGTCCATGACGGCCGGCCGGTAGCGCACGGGCGACGTCTGCCCCGGGGCGAGTCGGGTGAGCTCGGTGATCGTGAGGTCTTCGTCCGCGACACCGCGGAACGAGATGCCGTCGGCGGTCTCCACGTCGAACACCAGGACCACGCGTGGACTGCCGCCGCTGTTGACCTCCCGCCAGTCGACGAGAACGCCGAGCGCGAGCGCCCCCGTGCGCAGTTCCGCGTTGCGCTTCCGCGCGTCACCGCTCAGGAGCGGGTTCGGGGCGACGCCCGGGAAGGCGGGCCCGACGCCGAGCGATTCCCGGCTCAGGTCGGGCCTGAGCTGCGCGCCTGCCCGTCCACCTGACCCCTGCCTGTTCGTCGGACGTCAGCGGCCGGCCTGCGGTTCCCCGAGGGACCGCAGCAGCGCGGCGGCGTCGGCCACCGGCCCGAGGTGCGCCAGCTTGTCGGGGTTGACGACCGAGCTGACGCCGATGACGTGCTCACCCGCGATGTCGAGCGCGAGCACGCCGATCAGCCGCTGCCCCGCGTCGAGGAGCAGCGCCCCCGGCTCGCCGTTGACCTCCACCGGGCGCAGTGTCGCGCCGGGGATGCGGTCGATCACCCGCAGGCCCCTGATCAGCGTGTTCGCCACGCGGGAGCGCCCGCGCAGCACCCGCGCCAGGGCCGGCGCCTTGCCGCCGCCGTCGCCGGTCAGCTCCACGTCGTGGGCGAGCAGCGCTTCGAGCCCGGCCAGGTCGCCCCGCTCGACGGCCGCGAAGAACCGCCGGGCCAGCTCGTCGCGCTGCTCGCGCGTCGTGCGGAAGCGGGGTCGGCGCTCCCGGACGTGCCGCCGGGCGCGGGTGGCGAGCTGGCGCACGTTGTCCTCGCTCTTGCCGACGATCCCCGCGATCTCCGGGTAGCCGTAGGCGAACACGTCGTGCAGCAGCAGCACGGCCCGCTGCTCCGGCGAGAGGCTCTCCAGCAGCACCAGCACCGCCAGCGACAGCGAGTCGGACGTCTCGGCGCGCCGGGCCGGGTCGTCGCGGCCGTCGGTGATGATCGGCTCCGGCAGCCACTCGCCGACGTAGCGCTCGCGGCGGGCGCGGGCGGAGCGCAGCTCGTTGATCGCCAACCTGGTGGTCACCGTGGTGGTGAACGCGCGCGGCGACTCGATGCGCTCGCCCGCCTCCAGCGCCTGGTGCACCCGCAGCAGCGCCTCCTGCACCACGTCCTCGGCCTCGGAGGAGCTGCCGAGCATCCGGTAGGCGATCGCGAACGCCCTCGGCCGCAGCTCGTCGAGCAGTCGTTCCCGATCGGTCATGCCCACGTCCCCCGCCTCGTCCCGGTCCACACCGACAGTGACGAGGCAGCGGCCCCGGTTGTGACACCCCTCACCGGGAGGACCGCCGATCGGCGTGCGGGAGCCCGCCCGGCACCGTGATCCGCGACTCCCGCCGGGAGAGGCGTCTCCCGGCGGTGTCGTTCGCATCCGGTACTGTCCCGCCGGTCGAGCGACCACGATGGGGGGATTGCCGTGAGTGCTGTCGTCGAACAACGCGCCACCGCCGCCCCCGCCGGGGACGGGCGCAAGTTCCGCGCCGACATCCAGGCGCTGCGCGCGATCGCCGTGTCCGCCGTGGTCGTCAACCACCTCTGGCCGCACAGCCTCACCGGCGGGTACGTCGGCGTCGACGTCTTCTTCGTGATCTCCGGCTTCCTGATCAGCTCGCACCTCGCGCGCGAGATCGACACCACCGGCCGCGTCCGGCTCGGCCGCTTCTACGCCCGCCGCGTGCGCCGCCTGCTGCCCGCCGCGTTCCTCGTGCTCGGTGTGAGCCTGGTCGCCGCGTACCTCCTGCTGCCCTACCCGCGCTGGAAGGCGACCGCCACCGAGGCGTTCGCGTCCGCCACCTACTGGGAGAACTGGCTGCTCGCGGCCAAGTCGGTGGACTACTCGGCGTCCAGCGCCGCGGCGAGCCTCGTGCAGCACTACTGGTCGCTGTCGGTCGAGGAGCAGTTCTACCTCGTGTGGCCGCTGCTGATGGTGCTGCTGTTCGCGATCCGGCGGCGGACGGCGCAGGTCGTCGGCGTCGCGGCCGTCAGCGCCGCCTCGCTCGCCTTCAGCGTCTACTACACGCAGGTCGAGCCGAACCAGGCGTACTTCGTCACCCCGGTCCGCGTCTGGGAGTTCGGGCTGGGCGCCCTCGTGGCGCTCACCGCCGTCCGGCTGCCCGCGCGGGTGGTGGAGGCGGCGTCGTTCGCCGGTCTGGCCCTCATCGCGTGGTCGGCGTTCGCCTTCGACCACGACACGCAGTTCCCCGGCTACCTCGCGCTGGTCCCGACCGTCGGCACGGTGCTGGTCATCGCCTCCGAGGGCAGCCGCTGGCACCGGCCCGTCACGGCGTCCGCGCCCGTGCAGTTCCTCGGCGGCATCAGCTACTCGCTGTACCTGTGGCACTGGCCGCTGATCATGATCGCGCCCTTCGCGCTGAGCGGCGTCCTCGCCGGCGACAAGCCCGGGACGCTCCACCTGCTGGGCGTGCTCGCGGTGGCGGTGCTGCTGTCCTGGCTGACCAAGCTGCTGGTGGAGGACCGGGGTATCCGGATCACCCGGAGCACGGGCCTGTCGTTCACCGGGATGGTCGCGGGGATGCTCGTGGTGTCCGCGGCGGCCTACGGGCTGAACTGGACCTACGACCGGCACGTCGCCCAGGCCGAGCGGGACGTCGCCGCCACCCCGGTGGTCGGGCCGTGCGTCGGCGGCTCGGCCCTGCTGCCCGAGAACGGGTGCCGCGACCCGCTGGGCCCGGCGCGCAACGTCCTCATGGGCCCGGCCAACGAGTACTGGAAGAAGCCGTCCGACTGCGTCGCCGCCGAGCGCCACCGGGTGCCGCAGGACGACGTGGTGGTCTGCGACTTCAGCGACGGCGCCGAGTCGCCGCAGGTGGTGTGGCTGGTCGGCGACTCGCACGCCCAGCACTGGCAGCCGCCCGTCGCCGACCTGGCCCGTGAGCGGGGCTGGGTGCTCAAGTACGTCTACGTCGGCGGCTGCCCGTTCGCGCAGGTGCGGTTCAAGGACTACCAGGGCCCCGTCACCCCGGACCGCGCGGCGTCGTGCGCCGACTGGAACGAGCGCACCACCCGGACGATCGTCGGGGACGCCCCGGACGTCGTGCTCACCTCGTTCTTCTCGCGGCGCGAGAAGGTGGACGACGGCACCGGCCGGTCGGAGGTCGAGCAGTACCGCGACGGCCTGGAGCCCCGGTGGGAGCGCTTCACCGAGGTGGGCGCGCGGGTGGTCGTCCTCGGCGACCCGCCGCTCAACGGCGAGGTGCGCGACCCGAACTGCGTGGTGCTCAACCAGGGCGACCCGACCGCGTGCGCCGTCGACCGGACCACGGCCCAGCCGCCGGACCCGCTGGCCGAGGTGGCGCGCACCAGCCCCAACCCGGACGTGTCGCTGGTCGACCTCACCGAGCACTTCTGCGACGCCGACCGGTGCTACGCCGCGGTGGGCGGGCTGGCCGTGTACTACGACGCCGACCACATGAACTCGGAGTTCAGCCGCAGCCTCGCGCCGGTGCTGGGTCGGGCGATCGACGCCGGCTGACCGCGCCCCGGTCTCACGCCGGGGCGCGGTAGTCCCGCGCGATGATGACGATCAGACCCGCCGGGGCGGACCGGATGCCCTCGAACCCCGGCTCGGCCCGCATCCCGAGCGCCGCGGCCAGGGCACGGGCCTCGGCCTCCTCGTCCAGGTCGGGGTGGAAGTACACCGTGCTCGTGGGGATCAAGCCCTGTGAGTAGTTCCCGCTCTCGGTCACCGTCCACCCGAGTTCGCGCACGTCGTCCACCACCGCGGCGTTCAGGTCGGCGATCGTGGTGTTGTTGTAGACCCGGACGGTGTGGCGGCGCTGCGACGTGGTCGTGGCCCCGGTGGTCGGTGTCGACGTCGTGGTGGGCGGGGCCGTGGTGGTTGACGTCGCGGTGCTCGCCGCGGTGGTCGAGGTCGTGGACGTGGTCGACCCCCCTGACGGGGCCGCGCCGGTGTCGTCGGGGGTCAGCCAGTCCGCCGCGCTGATGCCGACCGGCACCAGGACCGCCGCCGCGACGAGGGCCGGCACGAGGCGGCGCAGCCGCGCGCCGGGCTTCCCGGCCGGCGGAGGCGCCAGGATCGGGGCCGCCGGGGTCGGGGTCGGCGGGATGGGGGCCGGCGGGATGGGGACCGCCGGCGTCGGCGGCGGGGCGTTCGTCAGCGCCCGCAGGGCGGCGGTGAACCGCTCGCCCGGCAACCGGCCGCCGCGCACGTCCTCGTAGTGGACGTCGGCCAGCCGGAAGAACACCTCGCCGTCGTGCAGCACCGGGAACACCGGCTTGCCCCGGCTCTCCGCCCGCGCGAGTTCGCGGGTCACCCACGCGGACGCCTCCGCGTCGGGGCTCATCACCACGACGACCGCCGCGCACGTGTCGATCCTCGTGCGGATCACGTGCTCCCAGCGTTCGCCCGTGAGGATCTCGTCGTCCATCCACACGGGCACGCCCTGCTCGTCGAGGTGGCGGGCCAGCTCGCGGGCGTACGACCGCTGCCTGCGGCTGTAGCTGAGGAAAACGTGTAACAACGACGGCCAATCGCAGCAGTGGTGGGTGGGTCAGAGCTTGCCGAGGCCCCGGGTGCGGCGGGCGCGCGGGGGTTCCGGGGTGTCCTCCGGCGGGGTGATCGCGCTGTACGCGGCCAACCAGCCGGTCGCCCGGTGGTCGCCCCGGCGGGTGAAGACGGCCACGCCCGTGTCCGGGGTGTCGTCGTCGGAGTCCGGGTAGGCGAGGGTCGAGGCGGACGTCGTGGGCGGGGTGCAGGAGCGACCGCGCCAGGCGATGGCCGTGCCGCCCGTGCCCCCGGTCACCGTCGCCCCGGTGGCGTGCGCGGCCAGGGCGTAGGTCGTGGTGCGCTCGCGCAGCAGCGCGGTGTAGCCCGCGTGGTCCAGGACGCAGCCCGCGGGGGAGCGGCCGGGCGGCCAGTCCGGCGAGCGCACGCCGCGCGCCACCGCCGTGCGGAACAGGTCGGGGACGACCTCGCGCAGGTGCGGCCTGGTCGCCATCTCCTCGCACATCCACAGCAGGCGGCCCGCGCCGCGCGCCGGGGCCAGCGACCGCCAGCGGACGCGGTGGTCCAGGTCCGCCGCGACGATCGCGATCCACGGGTGCACGGTGCCCAGCACGCCCTGCGCGGCGAGCCACGCCAGGAACCTCGGTGCCTGCTCGAACACCGCGTGCAGCGACACCAGCGGGATGCCGCCCGCGACCCGGCGCGCGGGGCGGGAGGCGTCGAACAGGTGCGGTGAGCGGGACACCAGCAGCAGGCCCGCCCACGCCAGGTCGCCGGGCGCGGTGGTGGTCTGCGAGCCCAGGCCCTTGACCGACGTGGTGTTGGTGATCTGCGACGTCCGGCCGCCCGCCTTGATCACCGTCGCCACGGCCGGGCGCACCGGCTCCGGCACCGGGATGCCCGCCAGGTCCCGCACCGCCACCGACAGCACCAGGCTCAGCGCCAGCTCGGCCGAGTCCGCGTCGCGCGGCACGGGCAGCAGGCCCAGCGTGCGGCGCAGCCGGTGCCCGGTGTGCGTGGACACCATCATCCGCGCGGTCAGCCGGCCCAGCTCGGTGATCGCCAACCGGCCGTCGTCCGAGGTCAGGTGCCCCTCGTCGACCAGGAAGCGGACGGCCTCCCGCACCGGTTCGTCGTCGTCGTCGCCCTGCGCGTGCGCCAGCGTCTCCACCCACCACGCCCGCGCGTCGTCCGCGGTCTGGATGCGGCCCTGGAGCACCTCGGCCAGCACGTGGTCGGGCAGCGACTCGCGGATGCGCGAGTACACCGAGTACCCGGCCACCAGCCTGGTCTGCCAGTCGGCGCGCTGCGTCTCGTCCACCACCAGGTACGACCAGCCCTCGGTCTCCCCGGCGCCGATCCGCCCGGCCCGGCCGAACATCTGGAGCACCGTCGAGGTGTCCATCGGCTCGCCGCCGATCGACACGTCCCGCACCACGACCGCCCGCGCGGGCAGGTTCACGCCCGCCGCCACCGTCGAGGTCGCCACCAGCACGTCCGCCTCGCGCGCCCGGAACGCCCGCTCGGCCGCGTGCTTGTGCTCGTGGTCCGAGTAGTGCATCCGCACGCCGACCTGCGCGCACACCGCCGTGAGGCCGTCGACGTCGTCGGCGGCCACGGTGTGCACGGGCGCGCCCCGGTCGGCGGCGATGGCCATGGCGGTCGAGCGGACGTTGCGCTTGGAGCCGCAGAACACCAGCACGCTGCCGCCCTCGGCGGTGTGCCGGTGCGTCAGGTCGAGCACGACCTGCTCGCGCAGCCGGTTGTTCGCGGCGAACCCGGACGCGGCGGGGATGGTCGGCAGCTGCCACGTCACCCGGGACGGCCGCCAGGTGGTGGCCACCAGCTCCGCTTCGAGCCACTCGGCGACCTCGGCCGCGTTGGACACGGTCGCCGACAGGCCCACGATGCGGACCGGCGAGTCCGCGCCGCGCACCCGGGCCAGCAGCGCCTCCAGCAGCGCCCCGCGCCCCGGGCTGCCCAGCAGGTGGATCTCGTCCACGACCAGGCAGCCGACCTCGCCGAGCGCCGCCTGGAGCGACCCGGCCCGGCAGATCGCCTCGAACTTCTCCGTCGTCGCCACCCACAGGTCGGCGGCCTTGACCGCCTCCACGTCCACCGCGTACTCGCCGGACAGGCGCTCGACCCGCAGGCCCTGCGCCCGCCACGTCTCCAGCTCGCGGTCCAGCTCGTCGGTCAGCGAGCGCTGCGGCACGAGCCAGGCGGCCTTGCGGCCCTCCTCCAGGATGGCCTTGAGCGCGGCGAGCATGCCCATCGCCGTCTTGCCCGCCCCGGTCGGCGCGGCGATCAGCAGGTGGGAGTCGCTGTCCACCAAGTGGGGCGCGGCCTGCGTCTGGGCGGGGTTGAGCACCGGGAACGGCAGGAACTTCGTCCACTCGGCGGGCACCAGGCTGTCCGCCGGCACCGGGTCGGGCACCTCGCCCGCCGGTTCGTGCAGGTCCCACAGCACCTCGAAGGCCAGCCGCGCGGCCCGCGCCGCCTCGCCGGTCACCGGTTCGCACCGCTCCGGCACCACGCCGCCGACCTCGGACAGCCACGCGGACGCCGACCCGGTCGTCACGTCCTCCTGCTCCAGCCAGTGCCCGACCGCGCGGAACGGCACGCCGGCGTCGGCCAGGCGGGCGCGCAGGCCGGCGAACTCGGGCCGGTCGGGCAGCACGACGCGGGTGTCCACGCCGGGCGGCACGCGGGGCACCTCCATCGCCGGGTCGACCGTCTTGACCCACCACACCGGCCGCCGGACCTCGGCCGCCGTCGTCGGCAGCACGGGGACCTCGCCGGAGCGGGCGGTGGGCGCCACGTCCGAGCCGCTGAGGATGGACCGGATGCGGGCCGCCATGGCGACGGTCGACACGCGCCGGGCGGGGCGGACCGGGTCCGCGCCGGGCTCCGCCCCGCCCGTCCCGGGAGCGACCGCCGGTCCCGCCCCGGCGGCCTCGCGGTCCGCCTCGCCCTCGGGTTCCGCCTCGCCCGGAGGTTCCGGGTCGACCGCGCCCGCGGCCTCCGCCCTGGCCAGGGCGGCGAAGTCCACGTTCGGCAGCTCGGCGTCGTCCGGGGGCCCGTCCTCGGCCGCCGGGACCGCGGCCGGGACCGCCGCCGGCCGTCGGGGTGCCGGCGGTCCCGGTTCGGCGGCCGGCCGGGGCTCGGGCCGCCGGGTGGTGCGGGCCAGGGCTTCGAGCTGCGCGTCCTCCGCCAGGCGGCGCGTCACGGCCTCCGGCCGCAGCTCGCCCAGCACCGACTTCTGCGCCAGCTTCAGCTCGCGCAGCGTGAACGTCGCGGGGCACGCGGGGCACGCCACCGCCGCCTGCAACTGCTGCCGCCCCCGGTCGGGGTGGGCGCGGTACAGGCCGTGCAGCTCGCCGCCGCAGCGGGGGCACCGGCGGTCGACCGGCAGGGGCGAGAGCTGCCAGCCGGGCTCGGCGTACCGGGCGATGGCGGGCTCCGGCCGGACGCCCCACCGGGCCTGCACGACCCCGGGGACCGACGTGTCCACCGCGCTCTCCACCCACCGCCTCCGTCCCGGCCCCGCGGCCGACAAGCGATGCTATGCGAGAACGCTCAGCCGCCGCCGGACGCCACCAGCAGCGGGACGTGCTGCTCGGCCGCCGTCAGCGAGCCGTGCTGCCCGGTGAACCCGCTCACCACCGGTTCCGCCCGGGTCCGCACCAGGCCGAGCGACCCCCGCGCGGCCACCACCAGGTCGCCGACGCGCGGCAGCACCCGGTCGTCCACCCGGGGCCCGAACCAGCCCGCGGCCACCGCCTCGTCCCTCGTCACGACCCACGCCCGGTCGCCGAGCACGGACTCCCAGCGCGACCGCACCGCCCCCGCCGACGCCGTGTAGACGTGCCGCACCCTGGCCTCGCCGCCGAACGCCCGCACCCCCTCGCGCAGGGCGGCCACCTCGTCCAGGTCCACCGGGTCCGTGACGGGCACCATGCCGTGGTCGGCGGTCACCACCAGCGCGCCGCCGGGCGGCAGGCCGTCCGCGATGCCCGCGGCCACCTGGTCCACGAACCGCAGCTGCCACCGCCAGGGCGCGCTGCCCGGCCCGTACACGTGGCCCAGCGCGTCCAGGTTCCCGTGGTAGGCGTAGCAGAGCACCCGGTCGGCCGACCACAGCGCCGCCGACACCCGCGCCACGAGGTCGCCGAACCCGAGCACGCCGTCGAACGACCCGCCGCGCAGCACCGCGCGCGACAGCCCGCTGCCCCGCTGGTCGCGCGGCAGCACCTGGTGCACCGCCACCCCGGCCGCCGCGGCCCGCTCGAACACCGTCGTCCGGGGCTGCACCTCCTCCGGCACCAGCGAGGACCGCAGGTCGACGTGGTCGGGCACCCCGCAGCGGCTCCAGCGCAGCGCGTTGAGCACCTCGCCGCCCGCCTCGAACGAGTACCCCACGAACCCGTGCTCGCCGGCCGGCAGCCCCGTGCCCAGCGAGGCGAGGCCGGTGGCCGTGGTCGCGGGGAAACCGGCCGTGATCGGCGGTCCGGGCAGGGACGCGAGGAACGGCGCGTCGGCCTCGTGCTCGCGCAGCAGCTCCCAGCCGAGCCCGTCGACCAGCAGCACGCACACCCGCGGCGGGCCGGCCAGGCCCAGCACGTCCACCGCGCCGGGCACGCCCAGGCCGGCCAGCAGGGAGGGCACCACGTCCGCCAACGAGCCGGCCCCGTACCGGGGCACCACCGGGTCCACAGCCGGTCACCATAGGCCGAACGACCCACCGCCGGGTCTACGCACGACTGATCCGCGCGCCGCCGGGAGAGTCGCGTTCTGAACGACCGGGGCGAGCGGTCTACTGTCTCGAAGGGAGCAGGTTCACGAGGAGGCACGAGTGGTTGGGGAAGCTGGGCACGAACACCGCCTGACCGGGTTGCTGCGCGACAACGCGGAGCTCCTGGTGGAGCGGTGGGTCGCGGCCGTGGCGTCGACCGTGCGCGGTCGGGCGACCGCCGCCGAGCTGGAGCGCGACTTCCGCGACCTCCTGGGCGCGCTGCTGCCCGTGGCGGACGGCGACGGGCGCGACCTGGCCTCCGGGCGGTACGCGGAGCTGCGGTCCGTGCTGGAGGAGACGTCCCGCGGCCGGGCCCGCACCGGCTACACGCCGTCGGAGACCGCGGCGAGCATCTTCGCGCTCAAGCGCGTGGTGTTCGAGTTCACCGAGGCCGACGAGGACCCGGAGCTGTTCAAGCAGATCCTGAGGTTCTCCGAGCTGGTGGACGCGCTGGGCCTGGTCACGTTCGAGACCTACGCCCGCGCCCGCGAGGAGATCATCAAGGAGCAGTCGGAGCAGCTGCTGGAGCTGACCACGCCGGTGGTCAAGCTCTGGGAGGGCGTGCTGGCCGTGCCGCTGGTGGGCACGCTGGACTCGGCGCGCACCCAGGTCGTGATGGAGAAGCTGCTGGAGACCCTGGTCGAGACCGGTTCCGAGCAGGCCATCATCGACATCACCGGTGTGCTCGCGGTGGACACCCAGGTCGCCCAGCACCTGCTCAAGACCGTCGTCGCGGCCCGCCTGATGGGCGCCGAGTGCACCATTTCGGGCATCCGGCCGCAGATCGCCCAGACGATCGTGGAGCTGGGCATCGAGTTCGGCGACATCACCACCAAGGCTTCGCTGGCCGACGCGCTGCGGCACGCCCTGCGCAAGGAGGGTGCCGACATCGTGCGGGTGGGGCGTTGATGGAGCGGGTGCCGATCCTCCAGATCGAGGGCATCCTGCTGGTGTCCATCCAGATCGACCTCCAGGACCAGAGCGTGCTCGCGCTCCAGGAGGACCTGGCGGAGCGGATCTCCAGCAGCGGCGCGCACGGCGTGGTGATCGACATCTCCGCGGTGGAGATCGTCGACTCGTTCATCGGCCGGATGTTCGCCACGATCGCCTCGCTGTCGAAGCTGTTCGACGCCGACACCGTCGTGGTCGGCATGCGGCCCGCGGTCGCGATCACGCTGGTCGAGCTGGGCCTGACCCTGGGCGGTGTGCGCACCGCCCTCAACCTGGAGCGCGGCATGAAGATCCTCCGCGAGCTGGGCGAACGGCGACGAGGGGCCCTGTGACCGCCGCCGGCGGTGAGCACGAGGTCCTCCCCATCGCCGGCGACGACGACGTGGTGCGGGTCCGGCAGCTGGTGCGCGTGTACGCCCAGCGCGTCAAGCTCTCGCTCGTGGACCAGACCAAGCTGGTGACCGCGACCAGCGAGCTGGCCCGCAACACGTTGATCTACGGCGGCGGCGGCACGGCTCACGTCGAGGTGGTCGGGGACGGCCGGAGGCAGGGCGTGCGGGCCTCGTTCCAGGACGAGGGTCCGGGCATCCCGGACATCGCGCTGGCCCTGGCCGACGGCTGGAGCAGCGGCAAGGGCATGGGCCTCGGCCTGAGCGGCTCGCGGCGCCTGGTGGACGACTTCGACCTGGACACCGAGGTCGGTCGGGGCACCACGGTGACGGTGGTGAAGTGGAAGAGGTGAGCACCTGCCTGCCCGTGACCGAGGACGTCGCCTGGCTGCGGGTCGACGAGGCGGCCGAGGTCGGCCGGGTGCGCCGCGCCGCGACCGGCCTCGCCGAGCGGCTCGCGTTCCCCGGTTCGCGGGTCGCCGAGATCGGGCTGGCGGTCACCGAGATCGGCACCAACCTGGTCAAGCACGCCGTCGAGGGCCAGGTGGTGCTGCGCTCGGTGCGCGGCGAGCAGCGGGCCGCGGTCGAGGTGCTGGCGATCGACCGGGGGCCCGGCATCCCCGACGTCCGGTGGGCCATGTCCGACGGCAAGTCGACCACCGGCACCCTCGGGCTCGGCCTGGGCGCGGTGGCCAGGGCGGCGGACGGGTTCGAGCTGTCCTCGACCCCCGGCCGGGGCACCGTGCTGGCCGCCCGGTTCCAGGCGCACCGCGGTGACTCCGACCTCGACGACGGCATGACCGCCGGGCTGACCAGGCCGATCGCCGGCGAGGACGTGTGCGGCGACGCCCACGCCGTGCGCCGGTCGCCGGGCCGGCTCACCCTGCTGGTGTGCGACGGCTCCGGGCACGGCCCGCTGGCGGCCTCGGCGTCGCGGGAGGCGGTGCGGGTGTTCTGCGACCTGCCGGGCCTCCCGCCGGAGGAGGTCGTGGCCCGCCTGCACCAGGCCCTGCGCGGCACCCGCGGCGGCGCGGTGGCGGTCGCCGACCTCGACCTGGTCACCCGCCGGGTCCGCTTCGCCGGGGTCGGCAACATCGGCGCCTCGGTGGTCGCGGACGGCCGCAAGCGCGGCATGGTGTCCGTGCCGGGGGTCGCCGGGTTCCAGGCGCGGACCATCCGCGCGTTCGACTACGACCTGCCGCCGGGCGCGCTGGTCGTGCTGCACTCCGACGGCCTGACCGAGCGCTGGTCGCCCGACGAGGACCTCGCCGAGCAGGCGCCCCCGGTGATCGCGGCCAGGCTGGTGCGCGACGCGGGCGTGCGCCGCGACGACGCGGGGGTGCTCGTGGCGGTGGCGCGGTGACCGCGCCGCTGGTGCTGCTGCACGTGACGGTGCAGCGGGAGGCCGACGTCTTCCCGCTGCGCCAGCACGGCCGGGACGCGGCGACCGTCGTCGGCCTGGACGGGCAGAACCAGATCCGGGTCGCCACCACGCTGAGCGACCTCGGCCGCGAGCTGGTCCGCCTTCCGGGGCCGACCACGGTGGCGTTCCTGCTGCGCCGCGACCCGTCGCCCGCCCTGCTGATCCGCGTCTACACCACCGACACCTCCGGACCCGGCTGGGCGACCGCGCGCAGGCTGATGGACGAGGTCGCGGTCGACGGCGGCGCGGTCGTCGTGACCAAGGCGCTCCCCGCCAGCCAGGTGCCGCCGACGGCCGACGAGGTGGCCCGGCTGCGCCGCCGCGCGTCCACCGCCGCGAACCCGTCCGACTCGGTGGACGAGCTGCGGGCGCAGAACCAGGACCTCGTGCAGACGCTGGAGGACCTGGAGGCCAAGCAGCGCGAGCTGCTGCGCCTCAACGACGAGCTGGAGGAGACCAACCAGGGCATCATCGCCCTGCACAAGGAGCTGTCCGACGAGCTGGAGCAGACCAACCAGGGCGTCGTCGCGCTCTACGCCGAGCTGGAGGAGAAGACCACCCAGCTGCGCGAGGCCGGCGAGGCGCGCACCCGGTTCTGGTCCAACATCAGCCACGAGCTGCGGTCCCCGGTGAACTCCGTGGTGGGCCTGGCCCGCCTGCTCGCCGACCCGAACGGCGACCCGCTGACCGCCGAGCAGCGCCACCAGGTGGAGCTGATCAACGACGCGGGCTCGATCCTGCTGGCGCTGATCAACGAGCTGCTGGACACCGCCAAGGCCGAGTCGGGCAGCCTTCGGCCCCGGTTCGCGCCGGTCGACCTGCCGCTGCTGCTGGCCCGGCTGCACGGCACGGTCGACGCGCTGGCGCGCAGCGCGGACGTGGAGCTGGTCGTGGCGCACCGGCCGGACCTGCCGACCCCGGTCACCGACGAGGTGATGCTGCTGCGGGTCCTGCGCAACCTGCTGTCCAACGCGCTGAAGTTCACCGAGCGCGGCAGCGTGCGGCTCGACGTGCGGGTCGAGGGCCCGCTGCTGCGGTTCGTCGTCACCGACACCGGCATCGGCATCCCGCCCGACGAGCAGGCCCGCGTGTTCGAGGACTTCTACCAGGTGCCGGGCCGGCTCCAGATCGGCGCGGGCGGCACCGGCCTCGGCCTGCCCTACGCGCGGCGGCTCGCCGTCCTCCTCGGCGGCGACCTCGTGCTGCGCAGCACGCCCGGCGAGGGCACCGAGGTGACCGTGACCCTGCCGCTCCAGGAGACCGACGACTCGACGGCCGCGCTCGCGCTGGTCGTCGTGCCCGACGACGCCGTGCGCGCCCGCCTGGTGGCCGCCCTGGACGGGCTGGCCCGGACCGTGGTGCAGGTCGTCGACGGCCGCGAGGCGCTGGAGGCCGCCCGCCGCGACCGCCCGGACCTGGTCGTGCTGGCCGCGGACGTGCCGCAGGTCAGCGGCACGGAGATCCTGTCCGTGCTGCGCGCGGCGGACGAGTCGCGGTCGGTGCCGGTGCTGGTGGTGAGCCACGACGTGGACAGCGGCCTGGAGCGCACCGCCGCGACCCTCGGCGCCGCCGTCATGCCGATCGCCGCGATCGCCCCCGGCACGGTGCGCGACTCGGTCCGCAGCGCCCGCACCGCGGCCCGCACCAGGGAGAACGGATGACCACCCCCACCACCGCGGAGGCGCGCATCCTCGTCGTGGACGACACCGTGGCCAGCCGCTACGTGCGGGTGAGCTGGCTGCGCCGCGGCGGGCACGACGTGTCCGAGGCCGTCACCGGCGGCGAGGCGCTGACCATGCTCGCCGAGCACGAGTTCGACCTCGTGCTGCTCGACGTGGACCTGCCCGACATGAGCGGCTACGACGTCGCGGAGCGGATCAAGAGCGACCCGCGCACCGCCGCCGTGCCCGTGGTGCACGTCTCGGCGGCGTTCCGGGAGACCGAGGACCGCATCACCGGCCTCAACCGGGGCGCGGACGCCTACCTGACCGAGCCGATCGAGCCGCGCGAGCTGCTGGCCACCGTCGAGGCGGCGCTGCGCTACTACCGGGCCCGCGCGCTGGCCGAGCGGCTGGCCGACCGGCTCGCCAAGCTCACCTCCGCCACGCTGCGCATCAACTCGGCCACCACGTTCCACGCCCTGGCCGAGGCCGCCGCGGAGGGCGCGGCGTCGGTGTGCGGCTCGCCCGCGACCGTGCTCCTCGCACCGCCGGGCGGCCCGCTGCTGGTCGGCCGCACGGGCACCCCGGTGCGCAGCGAGCCGACGTCGCTGCTCGACGGCCTGCCCGGGAACACCGCCAGCGTGCTCGACCCGCCGTGGGCGCCGGGCGTGCCGGCGGCGGTCGTGGTGGCGCGCGGCAACCCGCGCAGCGCCCCGATCCGGGTGGCCGTGCCGCCCGAGGCGGTCGCCACCGACGAGGACCGCAACCTGCTGCTCCAGCTGGCGCAGACGACCGCCCTCGCCGCGGAGGGCCTGCGCGCCTACGCCGAGGAGCACACGCTGGCCCTCACGCTCCAGAACAGCCTGCTGCCGCGCCGGCTGCCGACGCTGCCCTGCCTGCCGATGACCGCCCGCTACGAGCCCGCGTCCGCGCACGCCGAGATCGGCGGCGACTTCTACGAAGTCACCGAGCTGGGCGACCAGCTGCTGATCGCGATCGGCGACGTCACCGGGCACTCGCTGGCGGCGGCGATCGTCATGGGCGAGGTGCGGCACGCCCTGCGCGCCTACGCGGTGGACGAGACCGACCCGGTGGTGATCCTGCGGCGCATCGACGCCATGATCGAGAAGTTCCACGGCGTGCGGGGGCTCACCACGATGTGCCTGATGCTGGTCGACCCGGCCGAGGAGACGGTGCTGGTGGCCAACGGCGGGCACATCCCGCCGCTGATCGCCGACGCCGACGGCGCCCGCTACCTGGACGTGCGCGGCCCGCTGCTGGGCATCGGCCTGAACCGGCCCCCGGCGACCCGGTTCGCCCTGCCGGTGGGCTCGATGGTGCTGCTCACCACGGACGGCCTGGTCGAGCACTCCGGCGCGGACCTCGACGAGGGCATGGAGAGCCTGCGGGCCGCCGTGTCGCACGACGACGACATGGACGAGCTGTGCGACCGCCTGCTCGACGAGTTCGGGCGGGACAAGAAGGACGACATCGCGCTGTTCGCGTTCCGCCGCGACCACCTGGAGCCGGGCCGGGGGCTCACGTCGAGCGGATCGTGAGCCCGGGCGTGGTCGCGAGGCCGGACAGCGCCACGATCCGGGCGGGCGCGGACCCGGCGCGCAGCGTCCACGTCATCGGCAGGCCCGCGCGGCGGGCCGCGAGCGCGGCCGTGAGCAGCAGCGCGACACCCGAGCTGCTGAGGTAGTCCACGTCGGTCAGGTCGAGGTCCACCGGCCGCGTGCCCACCCGCGCCATCAGGTCGGCCCGGACCGCGTCGGCCCCGGTGGCGTCGAGGTCACCGGTCAGCCGCACCACGTGCGCCCCGTCGTCGTGGGGCGGGGCGGCCTCGTCGGCGGGTCCGCGGGCCGGCGGCTCGCCGACCGGTGCCGGGACGAGCGGCACGCGGAAGTCGACGACCGTCCCGCCCTCGCCGCGGTCGAAGACCACGTCGGCGCCCAGCTCGCGGATGATGTCGATGCCCCGGCCGCGGTTGCCCTTGTCGGCCGGCGCCGGCCGCCAGCGGCCCCGGTCGCGCACCACCACGCGCACGTCGCCCGCCGCCGTGCGCTCCAGCTCGTAGTCGAAGTCACCCGGCCCCTCGGGGTAGGCGTGGTCGACCGCGTTCGCGGCGGCCTCGCCCAGCGTGAGCTGGAGGTCGCACAGCGCGTCCAGCGGGAGGCCGGCCAGCGCCGCCCACTCGCGGACTTCGCGGCGCATCCCGCCCAGCGCCTCGGGCACGGCGGGCACGCCGCGCCTGCGCAGCGGTTCCGGCGTGCGGCGCAGCACGACCAGCGCCACGTCGTCGTCCTGCCCGTCGGCCAGCAGCGCGCCCACCACCTCGTCCGCCAGCTCGCCGGGCGGCGCGGCGTGCGCCTTCCAGGCCACCTCGGCCAACCGCTCCAGCCCCGCGTCGAGCACGTCGGACCGCCGTTCCACCAGGCCGTCGGTGTAGAGCACGGCGGACGCGCCCACCGGCAGCTGCACGGCGTGGTCGCGGTACGGCATCCCGTCGTCGGCGCCCAGCACGGCCCCCGCGACGCCGCTGACGAACGCCGCGCCGTCCGGCAGGACCACCAGCACGGGCGGGTGCCCGGCCGAGGCCCAGCACAGCTGCCCGGTGCTCCAGTCGACCGTCACGCACGCGCACGTGCTGCCGACCGCGCCGGGCGTGCGGCGGGCGAACGCGTCCAGCCGGTCCAGGGCCGCGGCGGGGGAGTGGCGGTCGAGCAGGTAGCCGGCGAGGGCGCTGCGCAGCTGCCCCATCACGGCCGCCGCCGTCGGCCCCTTGCCGACGACGTCGCCCACGGACACCGCGACGACCGTGTCGCCGACCGGCAGCACCTCGTACCAGTCGCCGCCGATCTGGCCGTGCGCCGCCGCGGGCAGGTAGCGGGCCGACACCGCGACCCGGGCCAGCTCCGGCAGCTCGGGCGGCAGCAGGCTGCGCTGGAGGGTCTCGGCGATCTCGCGCTCGCGCTGGAGCAGCAGCTCCCGCTCGGCCTCGGCGCGCCGCCGCTCGGTGACGTCGCGGCCGATGGCCTGCACGCCGTGCGGCGTGCCCTGGACGCTCAGCTCGACCGGCACGGTGGTGCCGTCCGCGCGCCGCAGCTCCCACACGTCGGTGACGGCGGGCGCGGTCGAGCCGACGAGCGCGGCGAGCCGGCGCGCGGCCCCCTCCTCCACCAGGTCGGTCAGCGGCGTGCCCACCAGGGCCGCGCGGTCGTGGCCGAGCAGCGCGCAGGCGGCCGGGTTGACGTCGACGAACCGCAGGTCGCGGTCGACGGTCCAGATGGCGTCGGTGGCGCGTTCCACGAGCTGCCGGTAGCGCTCCTCGCCCGCCCGGACGGCCCGGTCGGCGTGCGTGCGCTGCACCGACTCCCAGCAGCGGTTCACCACCACCGACACCAGCTCCACCTCGGCGCCGGTCCACCGGCGCGGCGTCGCCTGGTGCACGGCCATCGCCGCGACGAACCGGCCGCCGCGCAGCAGCGGCAGGCAGATCACCGCCCGGATGCCGGTGACCAGGTAGGCGTCCAGGTCCTCCAGGCGCGGGTCGGCGGCGCTGTCGTGCACCACCCACGGCTCGCCCGCCCGCATCGCGCGCAGCGCGCCCGCGCCGAACGCCGACATCGCGAACCGGCCCGGCAGCGGCGGCAGGCCGTTCGCGTAGTCGCCGCTCATCACGAAGTGGTCCTCGTCGGCCTCGGCCTCGGCATAGGCGCACCGGTTCACGCCCAGGTGCTCGCCCAGCAGCCGGGTCGCGGCGGTCATCACGACCTCGGCGTCGTCCAGCCGCTGCAGCTCGCGGTCCAGCTCGCCGAGGAAGCGCTCGCGCTCCTCCCGCAGCCGGACCTCGGTGACGTCGAGCAGCGCGCCGCGCAGCAGCCGTTCGCCGACGTGCACCCGGTCCTGCACCCACCGCACCCGGCCGTCGGCCGCGACCACCCGGTAGACCAGCTCGAAGTCCTCCTCGCGCGACCAGCGCTCGCGGTGCACCCACGCCCGGTCGTCGGCGTGCACCACCGCGTCCCAGTCGTCCGGCACGCCGCCCAGCAGCACGTCGGCGTAGCGGGAGGCGAACGTGAGCCGCCTGGTCGCGCGGTCGCCCTCCCACACCACGACGGGCAGGTCGCCGACCAGGCCGGGCAGGTCGCCGGGCTCCGGTCCGCTCGCTCGCGCCATGCGTCGCTCCTCGGGGTGGGGGCACCCAGGCTAGCCGGGCGCGCGACCGGGCACCGATCGCCGTCCGGCCGAGGTCGGGAGGGGGTTCGCGCGCGAGGCGCGGGGTGTGATCTTCTGGTGTCCGGCGGTGCCGTTGAGCCCACAGCGCACTCGCGGTCGACCCCTGCCCCGAAGTGACGAACGGACACCGATGCCTCCCGAAGCGTTCGAGACCACGACCCGGCGCGACGCCGACGGCGGCACCGTCGTGCTGTCCGCGCGAGGACAGCTCGACATCGCCACCGTGCACCTGTTGCGTGACCCCGTGACGGCCGCCGTGGGCGACGGCGACGGCACCGTGGTGCTGGACCTCAGCGACGTCGACTTCTTCGCGTCGGTCGGCATCGACGTGCTGCTCCGGGCGCACGAGGCGACCCGCCGGGGCGGCGGCGCGCTGCGCGTGGTCGTGCCCCGCCTGATCCGCCGCACCCTGACCTCGGTCGGCCTGGCGCACGTGCTGGACCTGCACGACACGCTCGACGAAGCGCTGTCCGCCGCCTCCTGAGCCGGGAGCCCGGCTCCCGGGAGTCGCGACTCCCGGCCCGGGGGTCGGGCTCCCGCGTCGGGGTGAGGACGGGGCGACCACCGAGCCGATCGACCCGCCCCTGCTCAGGCTGGTCCGGCACTCCCGGCGCACCGAGCCGGCGGCCGGCCGCCCCCGGCCGCGAGCAGGCTCCCGCCGTTCGAGTTTCGGGCCGGGGTGATCGCGGCTAGCGTCGGGCGCATGCCGTCCGAGGATGACGACCTCACCCTGCTGGACGCCTACTGGCGTGCGGCCAACTACCTGTCCGTCGGGCAGATCTACCTGCTCGACAACCCGCTGCTGCGCGAACCGCTGCGCCCCGAGCACGTCAAGCCGAGGCTGCTCGGCCACTGGGGCACCACGCCCGGCCTGAACCTCGTCTACGCGCACGTGAACCGGGTGATCAGGCAGCGCGACCTCAACGCGCTCCACGTCACCGGTCCGGGGCACGGCGGGCCCGGCCTCGTCGCCAACGCCTACCTGGAGGGCACCTACAGCGAGGTGTACTCGCACGTCGGCGAGGACGTGGACGGCCTGCGCGCGCTGTTCCGCCAGTTCTCGTTCCCGGGCGGCATCCCGAGCCACGTGGCGCCCGAGACGCCCGGGTCGATCCACGAGGGCGGCGAGCTGGGCTACGCGCTGCTGCACGCCTACGGCGCGGTGTTCGACAACCCGGACCTGCTCGCGGTGTGCGTGGTCGGCGACGGCGAGGCGGAGACCGGCCCGCTGGCCGCGAGCTGGCACTCGAACAAGTTCCTCGACCCCCGGCGCGACGGCGTCGTGCTGCCCGTGCTGCACCTCAACGGCTACAAGATCGCCAACCCGACCGTGCTGGCGCGCATCCCGGACGACGAGCTGACCTCGCTGCTGCGCGGGTACGGGCACGAGCCGCACTTCGTCGTGGGCGACGAGCCGAAGGCCGTGCACGAGCAGCTCGCCGCCACCCTGGACACCGTGCTCGACCGGATCGCCGAGTGCAAGGAGAGCCGCACGCGCCCCGCGTGGCCGATGATCGTGCTGCGCACCCCCAAGGGTTGGACGGGGCCGCGCGAGGTGGACGGCGTGCGCGTCGAGGGCACGTTCCACGCGCACCAGGTGCCGCTGTCGGGCACCCGCGAGAACGCCGACCACCGGGCGCGGCTGGAGGAGTGGATGCGCTCCTACCGGCCCGAGGAGCTGTTCGACGAGAACGGCCGGCTGGTGCCCGAGCTGCGCGCGCTCGCGCCCGTCGGCGACCGGCGGATGAGCGCCAACCCGCACACCAACGGCGGCCGGCTGCTGCGCGACCTGCGGATGCCCGACTTCCGCGACCACGCCGTCGCCGTCGACCGGCCCGGCGTCGGCAGCAGCGAGGCGACGAAGGTGCTGGGGGAGTTCCTCCGCGAGGTCACCCGCCGCAACCCGACGAACTTCCTCGTCATGGGCCCGGACGAGGTGGCGTCCAACCGGTTGCAGGCGCTGTTCGACGTCACCGACCGGTCGTGGAACGCGGCCACCGAACCCGGCGACGAGCACCTCGCCCCGGACGGCCGGGTGTTCGAGGTGCTGTCCGAGCACCTGTGCCAGGGCTGGCTGGAGGGCTACCTGCTGACCGGCCGGCACGGCCTGTTCACCAGCTACGAGGCGTTCATCCACATCGTCGACTCGATGCTCAACCAGCACGCCAAGTGGCTCAAGACCACCCGCGGCATCCCGTGGCGCGCGCCGATCGCCTCGCTCAACTACCTGCTGTCCTCGCACGTGTGGCGGCAGGACCACAACGGCTTCTCGCACCAGGACCCGGGTTTCCTCGACCACGTGGTGAACAAGAAGGCCGAGATCGTCCGCGTCTACCTGCCGCCGGACACCAACACGCTGCTGTCGGTGGCCGACCACTGCCTGCGCAGCAGGCACTACGTGAACGTGGTCGTCGCCGGGAAGCAGCCCGCGCTGACCTACCTGAGCATGGACGAGGCCGTCGCGCACTGCGCCCGCGGCCTGGGCATCTGGGACTGGGCGGGCACCACCGACGGCGAACCGGACGTCGTGCTGGCCTGCGCGGGCGACATCCCGACCCTGGAGGCGCTGGCCGCGGCCAAGCTGCTGCGCGAGCACCTGCCGGAGCTGAAGGTGCGCGTGGTCAACGTGGTCGACCTCATGCGGCTGCAACCCGACACCGAGCACCCGCACGGCCTGTCCGACCGCGCGTTCGACGCCCTGTTCACCGTCGACAAGCCGGTGGTCTTCGCGTTCCACGGCTACCCGGCGCTCATCCACCGGCTCACCTACCGCCGCACCAACCACCGCAACCTGCACGTGCGGGGGTTCAAGGAGGAGGGCACCACCACCACGCCGTTCGACATGGTGATGCTCAACGACCTCGACCGCTTCCACCTGGTGATGGACGTGATCGACCGCGTGCCGGCGCTGGGCGGCGGGGCGGCGGTGCTGCGGCAGCGCATGGCCGACGCCCGGCTGGCCGCCCGCGAGCACACCCGCGAGCACGGTGAGGACGACCCGGCCATCGCCGGCTGGACGTGGGGCTGACGTGCGGGTCCTGGTCGTCAACGCGGGCTCGTCGAGCCTGAAGCTGCGGCTGCTCGGCCCCGGTGACGAGGTCGAGCGGACCGCGGACGTGCCGCCGGACGCGTCCCGGCTGGCTGCCGCGCTGGCGGGCTGGCCGGCGCCGGACGCCGTCGGTCACCGCGTCGTGCACGGCGGCACGCGGTTCACCGGGCCGGTCGTGGTGGACGGCGGCGTGCGCGCGGAGCTGGGGGAGCTGACCGCCCTCGCGCCCCTGCACCAGCCGAAGTCGCTGGCGGCCCTGGACGCGGTGGGGGAGCTGCACCCCGACGTGCCCGCCGTGGCGTGCTTCGACACGGCGTTCCACGCCGGCCTCCCCGCCGCCGCGTCGACCTACGCCGTGCCCCGCGAGTGGCGCGAGCGGTACGCGATCCGCCGCTACGGCTTCCACGGCCTGTCGCACGCCCACAGCGCCCGCCGGGTCGCCGAGCGGTTCGGGCCGGGGCTGCGCGTGGTGACGTGCCACCTGGGCGCGGGCGCGTCCCTGGCCGCCGTCGCCGACGGGCGCGGCGTCGACACCACGATGGGCTTCACCCCGCTGGAGGGCCTGGTCATGGCCACCCGGTCGGGCACCGTGGACCCCGGGCTGGTGCTGTGGCTGGAGGAGCACGAGGGGCTGTCGCCGCACGAGGTCGCCAGCGCGCTGGAGGAGCGCTCCGGCCTCACCGCCCTCGCCGGTACCGGCGACCTGCGCGAGATCGACGCCGCCGCGGCCTCGGGCGACCCGGACGCGGCGCTCGCCCTGGACGTCTACGTGCACCGGCTGGTGGCGGGGGTGGCGGCGATGACCGCGTCCCTGGGCGGCCTGGACGCCCTGGTCTTCACCGGCGGGGTGGGCGAGAACTCGGCGACGGTGCGGTGGCGCGCGGCCTCGCGGCTGGCGTTCCTCGGCGTGGTGGTCGACGCGGACCGCAACGCGTCGGTGGGCGGTGGTCCGGTGGGCGGTGGTCCGGTGGGCGGTGACGAGGAGCTGACGGCACCCTCGGCGTCCGCCCGGACCCTCGTGGTCACGGCCCGGGAGGACCTGGAGATCGCGCGCGGGGTGCGCGCGGCCCTGCGGTCCTGAACGCCGGGCGTCGCCGCTCGGCGACTGTGGTGGGCCGGTCGCCGATGCGGCCTTCGCCGGTGGGCGGGTGTCGGAGAGGCTGGTGCCGTCCCCTCCGGTCCCACCACGTGGAGCACGCACCGATGTCTTCAGCGATCGTCGGATCCGTCCGGAAGCACAAGAACACCAAGGTCGTGATCGTTCGCGAGAACGCCGACGGCCTCCTCATCGCTCCGCTCAGCGGGAGCAGGCCGCGGCGCGGCACCCGGCACGTCGAGGCGAGGACCTTCTGGGGCGACTACTGGATCCTGCTCGACCAGGTCGTGCCCGTCTCCGCCGCCGACCTGGACGGCACCTGGTACGGCCCGGAGAGGATCAAGTCGCAGCTGATGGCCGCTGTTCGCCGGGAACTGGACAAGCCGGCCGGCTGAGGGCGCACCGGGCGGCGTGTCGTTCCGCTTTCGGCATAAGGCTTTCCGCCGACGCCCCCCGCTCCGCTACGGTCGGGCCAAGACCTTGGACGGGGGGCGCCCATGGCCGACGACACGTTCATTCCACCGGGCGGTGCGGACCTGTTCCCGCCGCCGATCATCGGGTGGGTCACCAAACCGATGGTCGTGCTCGTGCTGTCGGTGGTGGTGATCGCGGCGTTCTTCCTCGTCGCGACCCGGAACCTCAAGCTCGTGCCGAGCAGGCTCCAGTTCGCCGCCGAGTCGGTGTACGACCTGGGCCGCGACACGATCGCCCGCGAGCAGATCGGCGCGGCCGACTTCCGACCGTTCGTGCCGTTCATCCTGTCGTTGTTCACCTTCGTGCTGGTGAACAACATCTTCGGCATCGTGCCGTTCGTGCAGTTCCCGACCATGGCGCACATCGGGTTCCCGGCGGCCCTGGCGCTGCTGGTGTTCCCGCTCTACCACGTCGTCGGCATCCGGCGGCACGGCCTGCGCGGGTACCTGCGCAACCAGTTCATCATCCCGGACGTGCCGAAACCCGTCCTGTGGGGCCTGCTCATCCCCACCGAGGTGATCCTGAAGTTCTTCTTCGACCCCGTGAACCTGGCGATCCGGGTGTTCGCCGCGATGTTCGCGGGCCACCTGCTGCTGATGGTGTTCACCCTGGGCGGCGAGTACCTGCTCCTCGAAGCCCCACCGCTGCTGAAGCCGCTGTCACTGCTCGGGTTCGCGCCGGCGATCGCGCTCACCGGCCTGGAGGCCCTGATCCAGGTGCTCCAGGCGTACATCTTCGCGACCCTGAGCGCCCACTTCATCGGCCGCGCCCTGGCGACCCACCACTGAGGTGCCGGCACCGGTGTCCCCGCGGGTCGGCCAGTAGGGTCGTCGCCATGTCGGTGGTTCGCTCGTTGGCGCTGTTCGCACTGGCCGCGCTGGCGGAGATCGGTGGGGCCTGGCTGGTGTGGCAGGGGGTCCGCGAGCACCGGGGGTTGTTGTGGATCGGCGCGGGGGTGGTGTCGCTCGGCCTGTACGGGTTCGTGGCGACCCTCCAGCCCGACGCGCACTTCGGGCGCATCCTGGCCGCGTACGGCGGGGTGTTCGTGGCCGGTTCGCTCGCCTGGGCGGTGGCGGTGGACCGGTTCCGGCCGGATCGCTGGGACTACCTGGGCGCGGCGATCTGCCTGGTCGGCGTGGCCGTGATCATGTACGCCCCGCGCGGCTGACGCGGGTGGAGGCGCCCGAGCGGTTGCGGGCGTCGTACCGGCGGGAACCGGGGTTGTCCTGGCTCGCCGCCCTGCCCGGGCCGGTCGCCGCGCAGGTCGAGCGGTGGTCGTCGACGGAGGACGGGCCGCCCGGCAGCGGCACGGCGGGGCTCGTGCCGCCCGTGCGCCCTGGACCTCGACCGGGCGCGGGCGGGCGCTAGCGGGGGTTGGCGCGGGGGCGGAGGCGGCCCGTCGGCATCGGCGGCGCGGGCAGGCGGTCGCCCGGGTAGCCGACGACCTCGCCGAACCGCTCGGTGCCCCGCTGCCACTCCTCGCGGTACGCGACCACCTCGTCGTGGGTGCGGCCCACGAAGTTCCACCACATCACCAGCTCCTCGCCGAACGGCTCGCCGCCCAGCAGGACGACGCGGGCCGGGGCGTCGCCCGGGTTGGCCACGACCAGCGAGCGCGGACCGGGGCCGACGTAGCCCAGGTCGCCGCGCGCGACCGCCGCGCCCGCCACCTCCACCGCGCCCAGGTCGACCAGCACGCCGTGCTCGTGCCCCGGGTCGACGTCGAGCTCCAGCCGCGCGCCCGGCTCCAGGACGAGTTCCGCGCCCAGCAGCGGGGTGAACGTGCGCACGGGGGACGTGCGGCCGAGCAGCGTGCCGAGGAACACCCGCGCCACGGCGCCGGCCACCGCGACCGGCTCGGGCACGTGGTGCTGGAAGTCGCGCGGCGCGTCGCGGTCCGCGTCGGGCAGCGCCACCCACAGCTGGACGCCGTGCAGGACGGTCGTCGTCGGCGTCGACACCTCGGAGTGGCAGATGCCGCGGCCCGCCGTCATCAGGTTCAGCTCGCCCGGCCGCACCAGCGCGTGCACGCCGAGGCTGTCGCGGTGCTCGATCTCGCCGCTGAACAGCCAGCTCGCCGTCTGGAGGCCGGTGTGCGGGTGCGGCGCGACGTCCATGCCGCCGCTGACCGACACGTCGTCGGGCCCGTAGTGGTCGGCGAAGCACCACGCGCCGATCATGGTCCGGGACCGCTGGGGCAGCGTGCGGCGCACGGTCATCGCGCGCGGGCCGCCCAGGGGGACCTCCCGGGCCGGGAGCACCTCGACCCCGCCGGACGTGGTGGTGCACACCAGCGCGGCGGGGTCGGCCTCGACGTTGCTCATGCGGTGGCCACCATGGGACCCATGGTAGGCGTCGTGCGAGGGGGCCTCACAGGGCGCGCCGGTACTCCTCCCACGTCACCTTGGGGACGGCCGGGCCGTCGTCCGCGCCGCGGTTGGCCAGGCCGTTGAGGCCCAGGTAGTAGTCGCCGGCCTGGTGCTGCGCGCCGCTCGACAGGTCCGGGTCGCTGATCGCGATGGCGTGGACGTGATAACCCCAGTCGCCCTGCTCCGGGGTGCGGACCCACGCCGCGAAACCGACCTGCCGCAACGCCCTCGCCACCGCCGTGCGGGTGGTCGCGGTCATGCCGGACACCGAGATGTCGAGCGCGCCGCCGCCGTCGTGCGTGCCGGCCGACCCGCCCACGCCGCCCGGGTTGTACGAGCCCTGCGTGATGCCGAGCGCGCGGCCGAGCAGCCGTTCCGCCTCGACCAGCATGGCCTTCGTGCGCGTGTTCATCGTGGCGCCCCGGTAGGTCACCCGGGACCCGGCGGACACCGACCGCGTCACGGTGTAGGTCGGCCCGACCTCGCCGAGCAGGCGCAACGAGGTGGGGCCGGGGAACCCGGAGGCGTCGATCCCGGTGTAGCCGAGCGACCGCTGGTAGGCCGCGTAGGCGTCGACCGTCCTGGTGCCGAAGTGCCCGTCGGCGTACGTCGGGGCCAGCAGCCCCTTCGCGACCAGCGCCCGTTCGACCAGCAGCACGCCGGCCCCGGCGCCCGGCGTGATCGCCGAGTCCGCCCGCCTCGGGTCGATCTGCGCGGCCTTCAGCACGGCCTCCATGTCGACCGACGCCGCCGCGACCCGTGCGCCCCGTTCGTCCTGTCCTGCCTGTCCGACCTGCTGGGCGGCGTTCGCGGGGGACGCCAGCCCCACCGCGAGCGCCATCGTCAGCACGACCTTCAACGGCCCCGTCGTGAACGACCCCATGCCCACCCCAGTTCGACGTCCGGACGACAACGCGGCCAGTCAAGCGCGAACCCGCCGCCCTTGGCAATGCTTGACAGCATGGCGTGGTAGTTGGTTGGACGTTGACGTAGATCGGGATTGTCGGTGGTCGCCGATACGTTGCCGCCATGAGGTCACAGGACGCCCACCCGAACCACCCGACCACCGGCGAAGCGGTCCCGCACGCGCCGGTCCCGCACGCGCCGGTCCCGCACGCGTCGGTCCCCGAGCCGCGGATCGCCCCCGGGCGGTGCGTGCGGTGGTTCCGCCGGCCCGAGCCCGCGGGGCCGGCGGGCCGCGCGCCGTCGCGCCCGGACCGCGGTCGACGGGGTCCGCGCCGGTGACCGGGAACGGACGGGGGCGTCGTCCGTCCGCTTCGGACCGGAGCTGTCAGTGGGCCCGGATTCCTTGTGCGCCATGAGGTTCACCGGCACACCCCCGCCGACGGTCGCGGGGCGCGCCGTCCCCGGCATCGGGGAGGTGGCCCGCGTCACCACCCCGCTCCACCGCGGCCCGGTGCGCCCGGGGTGCGCGACAGCCACGTCGGCGGCCCGTTCCTGTGGCCCGCCGGCGAACCGCGGTCGACGTGCTCGCCGTCCCGGCCCGGCGGACTCGGCGTTCGCCCCGCGGCCGTGCGTGCTCGTGCCGTGCGAGGTGGTCCAGCACCCGAGCCCGCGCGAGGTGCCGGAGGCCGTCGTCGATCCCGGTGACGTCACGGACGAGGTCGCCAACGGGTGGCAGACCGACGTCCAGGCGACGAAGGTCGGCGGCTGGGCGTTCTGGTGGCAGACGTCACCCGACATCGTCCACCTGGGCTGAACGCCTTCACGTGCTCGGCGGACCCCACCCACGCGCTGACGACGCACGTGGACCGGGCGGGCGCTCGTCCGGCGTTTTGTCGGTCCCGTCCGGACACTGGAGGGGTGAACGCCGAGACCCTCCCGCTCCTGCGGCCCACCCGCATCTACGTCGAGCCCGCCGCCGCCGAACTGCCGCGCGGCCGGGCCGTGCTGGAGCGCTTCCCGGACGCGGAACGGGTCGAGGTGGCGAGCCACTGGCAGATCCCCGAGCTGCACGGTGACGAGGCCAACGTGCGCCGGTGGGTGCGGATCAAGCGGGAGGCGCTGGTCCTGGGCGTGAAGAAGTCCCTGTCGGCGCGGCCCAACGGCCGGTCGGCGCACTTCATCGCCCCCTCCACCGCCAACGGCTGCGCGATGGCCTGCGCCTACTGCTACGTGCCCCGCCGCAAGGGCTACTCCAACCCGATCACGGTGTTCGCCAACATCGAGCAGATCACCGGCTACCTGGCCCGGCACGTGCGGCGGCAGGGGCCGATGACCACGCCGGACCAGGTCGACGACGCGGCGTGGGTCTACGACATCGGCGAGAACTCGGACTGCTCCGTCGACGCGCTGGTCAGCGACAACGTGCGCGACCTGGTCGAGCTGTTCCGCGACCTGCCGACCGCCAAGGCGTCCTTCGCCACCAAGCACGTCAACCGCGACCTGCTCACCTGGGACCCGCGCGGGCGGACCCGGGTGCGGTTCTCGCTCATGCCCGAGCGCACCGCGAAGCTGCTCGACATCCGCACCAGCCCGGTGGCCGAGCGGCTGGCCGCCCTGGACGACTTCGCCGCCGCCGGGTACGAGGTGCACGTCAACCTCAGCCCGGTCGTCGTCCACGACGGCTGGCTGGAGGACTGGCGCGAGCTGCTGGTGTCCCTGGGCGACGCGACCAGCCCGGCCACCCGCGACCGCCTGGCGGCCGAGGTCATCATGCTCACGCACAACCGGGCGCTGCACGAGGTCAACCTGGGCTGGCACCCGAAGGCCGAGGAGCTGCTGTGGCGGCCCGACCTCCAGGAGGCCAAGCGCAGCGAGGGCGGCGGCGTCAACGTCCGCTACCGCGCGGGCCTCAAGCGCCGCCTGCTGGACGACTTCCTCGCCGTGGTGGCCGAGCACGCCCCCTACCTGCGCGTCCGGTACGCCTTCTAGCGGCCCGGCGCCGGGCCGGTCGAGTCGCGGACCACCAGGGTGGTCGACAGCTCCAGGTGCAGCGCCTCGGGACGCTGGCCGTCCAGGACCCGCATGAGCTGGGTCACCGCGATGCGCCCCATCTCGCGCAGCGGCTGGCGGACCGTGGTCAGGGCGGGGCGGGTGGCGCGGCTGAGGTCGATGTCGTCGAAACCGGCGACCGACAGGTCCTCCGGCACCCGCAGCCCGCGGTCCAGGGCTGCGTGCAGGGCGCCCACGGCCAGCTTGTCGTTGAAGCAGACGATCGCGGTCGGCCGGGTGGGGCCGTCGAGCAGCTCGCCCGCCGCGCGCAGGCCCTCCGCGGCGGTCGGCTCCACGTGGTGGACGCGGTGCGGGGCGGGCAGCACGCCGACCCTGGCGAGCGCGGCGTGGTGGCCCGCCGTGCGCGCGTCGCCCGCCAGCCACTCCTCCGGGCCGGCGATGACGCCGATGTCCCGGTGCCCGAGGTCGACCAGGTGGGCGGCCAGGGCGCGGGCGCCGGAGAAGTGCGCGGCCGACACGGCGGCGACGTCCGGCGGCGGGGGCGTGCGGGGGTCGACCACGACGAACGGGAAACCCGTCCGCGCCAGCGCCACCAGCTCGTCGCCGTCCTCGGGCGGCAGGACCAGGACGGCCGCGCCCACGCCCGGTTCATCCGGCAGGCCGGGCAGCACGGCGTCGTGCTGGGACGCCTCGCCCGCGTCGAGCAGCACGCGGCAGCCGTGCAGGCGCAGCGCCTCGGCGACGGCCGACACGATCAGGCCGAAGTAGTCGGTCAGCTCGTACGGGCACCGCACGGCGACCGTGCGCGGGCCGACCTCGCGGGACTTGCGGCGCTCGACGGCCCGGAGCACCAGCTCACGGGTCCGCGGCGACACGTTGGCGTGGTCGTTGAGCACGCGGGACACCGTGGCGATCGAGACGCCGGTCTCCGCGGCGATGTCGCGGACCCTGGTGCGCCGCCGGTCGGTCTCCACGCCCTCACCCTACGCGTGACCTGCCTCTTGACGTCGAACCGGGCAACCGTGTTCCATCCCGGAACAACGTGTTTCACCCTGATTGATCACGTGTTACACACCGAGGTGGGTGGCTATGGGAACAACCGTGCGCGGGGTCGCGGCGGTCGCGCTGACGATTGCGCTGGCGATCACGCCGACCGCGACCGGAGCGGCGTCCGGGGCCGCGACCGGGACCGCGACCGCGACCGGGGCGCAGTCCGGCCAGGCGGGCGTGGCCGGCGTGGCGGATCGGGCGGCCGGGGCGGACCGGGCAGGGCAGGCGGACCGGGAGGGCGGTGAGCGCGGGGTGGCGGCGCGGGTGTGGGTGACCACGCCGGACCGCGCCGAGCTGCTCGCCGAACGCCCGCGCGTCCCGTTCGGCACGACGCCGTCCACCCACCCGACGATCGTGGTCGACCCGGACCGGACGTACCAGGCCGTGGACGGCTTCGGCGCGTCCATCACCGACTCGTCCGCCGCCGTGCTGCACGGCCTCGCGCCCGACGTGCGGGCCGGGACGATGCGCAAGCTGTTCGACCCGGTGCACGGCATCGGCGTGAGCTTCCTGCGCCAGCCGGTCGGCTCCTCGGACTTCACCGCCGAGGCCGAGCACTACACCTACGACGACGTGCCGCCCGGCGAGACGGACTTCGGGCTGCGCCGCTTCAGCGTCGACCGCGACCGGGCGGTGGTCCTGCCGCTGCTGCGCGAGGCCAAGCGCCTCAACCCGGCGCTCAAGGTCATGGCGACCCCGTGGAGCCCGCCCGCGTGGATGAAGACCACCGACTCGCTCGTCGGCGGCCGGCTCAAGGACGACCCGCGCGTCTACGACGCCTACGCCCGGTACCTGGTGAAGTTCGTCCAGGCGTACACCGCGGCCGGCGTGCCGATCGACTTCCTGTCCGTGCAGAACGAGCCGCAGAACCGCACGCCCGACGCCTACCCCGGCACGGACATGCCCGTCGCGCAGCAGCTCGAGGTGATCGAGGCGCTGGGGCCCAAGCTCAGGCTCGCCAGCCCGCGCACGAAGATCCTGGCCTACGACCACAACTGGGCCACCCATCCGAACGACGCCGCGACCACCCCACCCGGCTCCGACCCGGAGACCGACTACCCGTACCAGGTGCTGGGCAGCCGGGCCGCGCGCTGGGTCGCCGGCACCGCGTACCACTGCTACTACGGTGACCCGAGCGCCCAGACCGCGCTGCACGACGCGTTCCCGGACAAGGGCATCTGGTTCACCGAGTGCTCCGGCTCGAAGGGCGAGACCGACCCGCCCGCCAAGGTCTTCCGCGACACGCTCACCTGGCACGCCCGCAACGTCGTGCTCGGCACCACCCGCAACTGGGCGCGCAGCGCGGTCAACTGGAACATCGCCCTGGACAGCACGGGCGGCCCGCACAACGGCGGCTGCGCCACCTGCACCGGCCTGGTCACGGTCCAGCCGGACGGCAGCGTCACCACCGACGCCGAGTACTACACGATCGGCCACCTGTCGAAGTTCGTGAAGCCCGGCGCGAAGCGCGTCGCGAGCACGTCGTTCGGCACCACCGGCTGGAACGGGCAGGTCATGGACGTGGCCTTCCGCAACCCCGACGGCTCCACCGCCCTGGTCGTGCACAACCAGAACGACGACCCGCGCACGTTCGCGGTCAACGTCGGCGACCGCACGTTCGAGCACACCCTGCCCGGCGGCGCGCTGGCGACCTTCACCTGGCCGCGCAGCCCCGCGCTCACGGGCCGGTACGACCCCGTGCCGCTGGACGGCGCCACCGCCACCGCGTCGACCGGCGCGGACGCCCGCCTCGCGGTGGACGACGACGCCTCGACCCGCTGGAGCACCGGCGCCGCGCAGGTCCCGGGCCAGTACCTCCAGGTGGACCTGGGGGAGCGGGAGAGGTTCCGCCGGGTGGCGATCGACAGCGGCGGCAACCTCGGCGACTACGCGCGCGGCTACGAGCTGTCGGTCAGCGACGACGGCACGAGGTGGCGCACCCTGGCCACCGGGACCGGCGTCGGGCAGCTGACGACCGCGGACGTGCCGACCACCCGGGCCCGGTACCTGCGCGTCACCGCGACCGCCGCGTCCGGCAGCTGGTGGAGCGTCGCGGACGTCCGGCTGTACCGCTGACCCGACACCGCCGATCCGACACCGCCGATCCGGTACCACCGACCCGGTACCACCGACCCGGTACCGGGCGCTGTCGGGCGATCACCGCGCGCGGTGTGCCAGGCTGGTCCGGTGGCTGACGTGCGGATCGTGCACCTGAGCGGGCCGGTGTTCCGCGCCCTCGTGGACGGCGACCTGGAGGCGGCCAACGCGCTGAGCCCCGTGCCGCTGACGCCGCCCTTCGCGGGCGAGGAGTGGCGGGGCGTGTGGCGGATGCGCCTGGCCCAGGCCGAGGACGACCCGACCTCCGCCGACTGGACCACCGGCGTGATCTGGGACGAGGAGCTGCGCATC
>NZ_JBPKJK010000044.1:0-59736 GCF_051756985.1 Saccharothrix sabaoui | reverse complement strand
GCTGGTGCCCGTCGCCGCCGCGGCACGGCGGGCGCGGGCCGCCTTGGCCCGCTTCGACCGCAGGTACAGGACGAACGCCAGCACGACGCCCAGCCCGGCCACCGCCGTGATGGGGCCGCCGACGTTGCCGAACGCCTTGTGCATGGCCGAGTTCTTCGGGTCGTCGGTGGCGTTGGCGACCTGCCCCACCGCGGCGCTCGTCGCGCTCGTCGGCTTCGGCTCGGTCTCCTTCTTCCTCGCCTGGGGCGCGCCCTCGACGAGCCGCCCGACCGGGTTGCCCGCGGCGGCCGGCTCCAGCGCGAACCCGTAGTCGAGCAGCCGCGCCGCCTGGTCGATCATCCGGACCGGCTGCTGCTGGCCGCGCAGCAGCACGGCGACCAGCCGCTTCCCGCCGCGCTGGGCCGCGCCCACGTACGTGTGCTGGGCGTCGTCGGTGAACCCGGACTTGCCGCCCAGCGCCCCCTCGTACGAGCTGAGCAGGCGGTTGTCGTTGACCACCGGCACCGTGCCGTTGCCGTCCGGGGACGGGAAGTCGATGCGCTGCGTGGTGACGGCCTTGGCGAAGTCCGGGTACTTCAGGGCCGCGCGGAAGATCAGCGCCACGTCGTAGGCCGACGTGGAGGTGCCCGGCGCGTCCAGGCCGGACGGCGTCACGGCCCGGGTGTCCGCCGCGCCCAGCTCCTTGGCCAGCGCGTTCATCTTCCGGATCGCCGACGGGATGCCGCCGAGCCGCCGGGCCAGGGCGTGCGCCACGTCGTTGCCCGAGGCCATGACCAGCGCCTGGAGCATCTGCTCGACGGTGTACTCGGCGCCGACCCGCAGGTTGACGCACGTGCACTCCTGCGCGGCGTCCTCGGCGTTGACCGCCACGGTGGAGTTCGGGGCCAGCTCCTTGGCGACGACCATCGCCAGCAGCACCTTGATCACCGACGCGGGCCGCTGGCGGCCGTGCGGGTTGGTGGCGGCCAGCACGGCGCCGCTGTCCAGGTCGGCGAGCAGCCAGCTCGCCGCGGTGATGCCGTCCGGCGGGGGCGGCGCGTTGGGCGGGAGGACCAGCCCGCACTCGCCGAGGCGCTGACCGCCGACCGGGGTCTCCGGCACCTCCAGCGGCGGGGGCGCCTGCTGGCCGGGCGGGACCTGCTCGGACGTGTCCACCGCCGGTGGCGGCGACACCTCGTTCGCGCAGGCGGGCTGGGCGCTCGCGACCGGCACCGCGGCGAACACCGCGGAGGCCGTCAGCGCGCAGGCAGCCAGGACTGTGGCAACGGGCCGTCGGAACGCGGAGGAACGCACCCGTCCAGGCTAGCCACCCCGGATGAGTGACCTGCACCCGCCACGTCCGATACTGCTCGGGTGAAGCTCTCCCGCGGCGCGTCCTGGTTCCTGCTCGCCTTCGGGGTGTGGTCCTGGGTGATCTGGCCGACCTTCCTGCGCAACATCTGGAAGGACCCCCGCTCGTGGGACGCAGGCCCGACCGCGTTCTTCACCGTCCACCTGCTGCTCGTCGTCGCCTCGCTCACGTTCGGCACGGTCATCGGTGTGCTGGGCGTGCGCGGCGTGCGGGCCGCGCGCCAGTGACCCCACCACACCTGGAGGCTCCGCCGTGGAGTTCGTGCGCCTACTGCTGGTGTTCCTGCACCTGCTCGGCATGGCCGTGCTCGTCGCCATGTTCTTCGTCCAGCGCCGCGCCGGGGCGGACGCCCCGCTGAACAAGGGCTGGCTGCACGGCAGCGCGCTGCAGCTGCTCACCGGCGTCGCGCTGGTCGGCCTGGCGCCGCTCACCGACCAGGACTACGACCACGTCAAGATCGGGATCAAGACGCTGGTCCTGGTGGCCGTCGCCGCCCTGGTCGCGGTCAACCTGAAGAAGCGGCCCGCGTCCTGGCTGACCCCGGCGCTGGCCGGCCTGGTCGTGCTCAACGTGGGCATCGCCGTCTTCTGGACCTGACCGCCCGGAGCCGCCCCCCTGCTCCCGCTCTCCCGGACCCGACCGGTCACCGGCGCCGGAACAGGGCGCCGAGCAGCACCCCCGCGCCGACCAGCCCCACCGCGGCGCGGGGGCCGGGGCCGGACCGCACCTCCACCACCGGCCGGATCACCGCCGGTGGCGGCGGCGTCGGCGGGTCCTTGATCAGGTTCTCCCGCGCGGTGGCCGTCCAGGCCGTGATGAACAGCAGGAACTGCGCGACGAGGTTCGCGAAGAACAGCACGCCGATGACCGGGCCGAACGCCGCGCCCGCCGGCGACGCCGTGACGCTGCTCAGGTAGATCGTCCCGGCCTGCTTGAGCACCTCGAACCCGACCGCGGCGGCGGCGGCGCCCTTGAGCGCGCTGCGCCACCCCACGGGCTTGCGCGGCAGCTTGGCCAGCACCCAGAGGAACACCATCCAGTTCGCGACCAGCGCCAGCAGGATCGTGCCGACCTTCAGCAGCGCCTGCGCCCACCAGACGCCCTCCAGGCCGACCCAGCGCAGCACCAGCTCGGCGAGCCCGCTGCCCAGGGCCGTGAGGCCGAACGACACCACCAGCGCCAGGCCGAGGCTGACCAGGGCCAGCAGGTCCTTGAACGCCGTCTTCAGGAACGGCAGGTCCTCCTTGGCGTGCCCCCACTGCGCGGTGAGCGCGTCGCGCAGGTTCTGCATCCAGCCGAAGCCGGAGTAGACGGCGGTCAGCAGGCCCAGCACGCCGACCGTGCCCTTGCTGTCGATGGCCTGCTCGACCACCTTGTTGATGGTGTCGCCGAGCGCGCCGGGCACCGCCTCGGCGATGCTCACCTTCATCTCGTCGAGCAGCTGGGGCTGCGACGCCAGCACGAAACCGGCGACCGCGAACCCGATCATCAGCATGGGCACCAGCGACAGCACGCTGAAGTACGTCACCGCCGCGGCGTAGTGCACCCCGTACTGCGTCTGGTAGCGGTCGACGGCGCGGACCAGGTGGTCCAGCCACGGCTTCTCGCGCCGGAGCCGCTGGATCTTCGACTCGGCCTTCGCCTCTTCCGCCACACGGGGAACGCTAAGCGAGCGGGTGATCACCCGCCACTCGAACGGGGCAGGTCAGCCCGCGGACAGGAACCCGATCCGCTCGTAGGCCCGCGCCAGCGTCCGGGAGGCCACCTCGCGCGCCCGCTCGGCGCCCCGCGCCAGCACCTTGTCCAGCTCGGGCAGGTCGGCCAGGTAGGCGTTCACCCGCTCCTGCACCGGCGTGGCGAACTCGGTGAACACCTCGCCGAGGTCCTTCTTCAGGTCGCCGTAGCCCTTGCCGTCGTACCGGGCGACCAGCGAGTCGACCGACTCGCCGGTGAGCGCGGAGTAGATCACCAGCAGGTTGCTGACGCCGGCCTTGTTCTCCGGGTCGTAGGCGATCTCGCGGCCGGTGTCGGTCACCGCCGACCGGATCTTCTTGGCCGACCGCTTGGTGTCCTCCAGCAGCTCGACCACGCCCGCCGGCACGGACTTCGACATCTTCGCCGTCGGGTCCTGGAGGTCGTAGATCTTCGCGGTGTCCTTGACGATGTACGGCTCGGGCAGCCGGAACGTCTTGCCGTACCGGGTGTTGAACCGGTGCGCGAGGTCGCGGGTCAGCTCCAGGTGCTGCCGCTGGTCCTCGCCGACCGGCACGTGGTGCGCCTGGTAGAGCAGGATGTCCGCGGCCTGGAGGATCGGGTAGGTGAACAGGCCGACGCCGACGCCCGCCTCCTGCCGCGCGGACTTGTCCTTGAACTGGGTCATCCGGCCGGCCTCGCCGAAGCCGGTCAGGCACTGCATGACCCACCCCAGCTGGGCGTGCTCGGGCACGTGCGACTGCACGAACAGCGCGGACCGCTCGGGGTCGATGCCCAGCGCGAGCAGCTGCGCGGCCGAGACGCGGGTGTTCTGCCGCAGCACCTTCGGGTCCTGCTCGACGGTGATGGCGTGCAGGTCGACGACGCAGTAGAACGCGTCGTGCGTCTCCTGGAGGGCCACCCACTGGCGCAGCGCGCCGAGGTAGTTGCCGAGGTGGAACGAGCCCGCGGTGGGCTGGATGCCGGACAGCACCCTGGGGCGGCTCGCGGGGGCCGCGCTCCGGTCGTTCCCGGCGTTCTGGGTGCTCTCGGTGTTCCCGGCGGGGGTCTCAGGTGCCACGGGACGATCCTCCCAGGCGGATCAGACCCCGGTGGTGGCGGGCTGCACCTCGGCGGGCCGCTCGGCCGCGACGGCCGCCGCGCGCACCGAGGCGGCCCGGCGGTGGCGCACGAAGCCGGTCACCATCCCGACCACGCCGAACGCCACGGCGACGATGCCGACGGGGGCGTCGACCGACACCGGGGCGGCGGCGACGGCGTCGGCCGCCGTCGCGACACCCGGCAGGACCAGCGTCGACGCCGCACCCACCACAAGACCCAGGACCGCACCACGACCGCGCACGCGCCCAGCCTCCTCACCAACACCGTGTGCACCACTGAAGGGTGAACCTTGTTGACGGACGGCCGCGAACCTACCGAAGCTGTGGGGCTGTGGTGTTCGGTTCGGGTAAAGCGGCCGGCGGCAGACTAACCGCCCCTGTTTGACCCCTCGGCAACCGGGGTACGCACAACGGCGTCGACGCGCCCGTACGTGGTGGTCCGCTGCCTGGCCGGCCGCCCGGCGAGCGCCGCCGTCGCGGCCAGCTCCCGCGCGGTCCGCGCCGACCCGTGCTCCGAGCCGGCCATCCGGCTGATGGTCTCCTCCATGAGCGTGCCGCCCAGGTCGTTGGCGCCGCCGCGGAGCACCTCGGCCGTGCCCTCGTCACCGAGCTTCACCCACGAGCACTGGACGTTGTCCACCCGCCCGTGCAGCGCGAGCCGGGCGAACGCGTGCACCGCGCGGTTGTCCCGCCGGGTCGGCCCCGGCCGGGCGACGCCCGCCAGGTAGATGGGCGCGTTGCGGTGCACGAACGGCAGCCCGACGAACTCGGTCAGCCCGCCCGTGCGGTCCTGGAGCGCCGCGAGCGCCCGGAAGTGCCCGAGCCAGTGCCCGGGGTGGTCGACGTGGCCGTACATCATCGTGGACGACGACCGGATGCCCAGCTCGTGCGCCGTGCCGACGACCTCCAGCCAGGTCGCGGCGGGCAGCTTGCCCTTGGTGAGCACCCACCGCACGTCGTCGTCGAGGATCTCGGCGGCCGTGCCGGGGATGGTGTCGAGGCCCGCGTCGCGCAGCTCGGTCAGCCACTCGCGGACGCTCACGCCCGCCTTGGCGGCGGCGCTGACGACCTCCATGGGGCTGAACGCGTGGACGTGCATCCCGGGCACCCGCGCCTTGATCGCCCGCACGACGTCCGCGTAGTAGGTGACCGGCAGCTTCGGGTCGATGCCGCCCTGCATGCACACCTCGGTGGCGCCCTCGTCCCACGCCTCCCGCGCGCGCTGCGCGACCTCGTCCACGGACAGCCGGAACGCGTCGGCGTCCCGCTCCCGCTGCGCGAACGCGCAGAACCGGCAGCCGACGTAGCAGACGTTGGAGAAGTTGATGTTGCGGTTGACCACGTAGGTGACGTCGTCGCCGACCACCTCGGCCCGCAGCTCGTCGGCGAGCCGGGCCATGGTCTCCAGCGCCTCGCCGTCCGCCGTGAGCAGGGCCATCGACGCCCCGGTGTCGTCGAGCAGCTTCGCCGGGTCGCTCTCGGCCAGCCGCAGGGCGCGCTTGGCGTCCTCGGGCAGCCGCTCCGCGGCCACCGGCACCGTCAACGACGACCAGTCGCCGTAGACGCTGTCGAAGTCGCCCCGCCGGTCGCCGGTGCGGCCCTCGGTGTCGATCGCGGTGTTCAGGTCGGCCCGGCCGTAGGTGTCGAGGCCGCCGTCGGGCTCCTGCCACTCGCGGCCGACGACCGGCGCGCCCGGCTCGGCCAGGCCGTCCGGGCCGGCGAGCGCGGCGACGTGCGCCGCCAGCCGGGTGTCGATCCACTGCCCGGCGGTCGCGGTCACGTACCTCGGGTAGACGGCGAGCCGCTCGCGCAGCTCGTACCCGGCCTCGCGGGTGCGCTCCGCCAGCGCGTCGACCTGCGGCCACGGCCGCTCCGGGTTCACGTGGTCGGGCGTCACCGGGGACACGCCGCCCCAGTCGTCGACCCCGGCGCGCAGCATCAGGCCGAACTCGTCGCCGACCAGGTTCGGCGGCGCCTGCACGCTCGTCGACGACGGCATGACCAGGCGGGCCACCGCGATCGTGGCGGCGAGTTCGCGCAGGTCGGCGTCGGGCATCCCGCGCATGGCGGTGTCCGGCTTGGCCCGGAAGTTCTGGATGATCACCTCCTGCACGTGCCCGTACTGCCGGGCGACGGCCCGCATCGCCAGCAGCGACTCGGCGCGCTCGGTGACCGTCTCGCCGATGCCGATCAGGACGCCGGTCGTGAACGGCACGTTCACCCGGCCCGCGTCGGTGAGCACGCGCAGCCGGACGGCGGGCTCCTTGTCGGGGCTGCCGAAGTGCGGGCCGCCCTTCTCGCTCCACAGCCGCTCGGCGGTCGTCTCCAGCATCATCCCCATGCTGGCCGCGACCGGCCGCAGCCGCTGGAGCTCCTCCCAGCTCAGCACGCCCGGGTTGAGGTGCGGCAGCAGGCCGGTCTCCTCCAGCACCGCGATGGCGCTGGCCCGCACGTAGTCGAGCGTCGAGGAGTAGCCGCGCGCCTCCAGCCACTCCCGGGCCTGCGGCCACCGCTCCTCGGGGCGGTCGCCCAGCGTGAACAGGGCCTCCTTGCAGCCCTGCGCCGCCGCGCGGCGGGCGATGTCCAGCACCTCGTCGCGCTCCAGGAACGCGGCGGGCAGCTTGTGCGGGACGGTGGCGAACGTGCAGTAGTGGCACCGGTCCCGGCACAGCCGCGTCAGCGGGATGAACGCGTTGCGGCTGTAGGTGACGGTGCCCGGTCGCCCCTCGGCGAGCAGGTGGGCGTCGCGCACCCGTCCCGCCGCGTCGAGCAGGGCGTCCAGGTCGTCGCCGCGGGCGTGCAGGAGGACCGCTGCCTCGGTGAGGTCCAGGACGGCGCCGTCGGCGGCGCGGCGCAGGGCGCGCCGCATCGCCGACGGGCTCGGCGTCGGTTCGGGCGGGGTGATCGAGATGTCCACGGCCACGACAACGACCTTAGGTGCGGAAAATTCCTGATCACCCCCGGAGTGACGTCCGGCACGCCGGGTCACCCGCCCGCGTTCACCTCACCGGTGCCCGTCCCGCGACCACCAGTTCGGTGTTCCGGTCGGTGGGCGCCCCCACGGCGGCCGGGTCGGCGTGCGGGTCGTTGAACGCGAACTCGCGGGCCAGCGAGGCGAGTCCCGGGGCCGTGACGTCGTCGTACCCGGTCCGGTAGGGGGCGTCGCCCTCGACCAGCGCGGTGAACAGCGACAGCGTGCCGTCGGCGTTGTCGACCAGCTCGACGACCCGCGCGTGCTGCGGGTGGTCGACGTGCGCGGCGGTGTTGATCTCCCAGAACGCCCGGTCGCCCGTGCCGTGGGGCACGATCCGGTTCTCGTGCGTGTGGCCGTTGACCCAGGCCACCACGTTCGGGAACCGCTGGAGCAGGTCCACCAGCGCGTCGCCGTTCAACCGGGGGTCGAGCGGGCGGCGGCGGTCCGGCAGGAGGTTGGTCATGGTCCAGCTCGTGTGGTGGCTGAACAGCACGAACAGCTCGTCGGTCACGCCCTGGCGGTGCTGGAAGCCGAACGCGTCGTAGTACCGCGAGCTGTTGCGCTTGAGCACCCTCTCCAGCCACAGGTACTGGTGCAGCCCGATCGAGCCGTCGGCGAACCCGGCGTCGGTCGTGGTGTCGAGGCTGACGCCGGTCACGCCGGGGGCGATGCGGAAGGTGTAGAAGACGTCCACGCCGTCCGCGTTGTCCTGGGTGAACCCGTGCCCGACCGGACCGGGCCCGGTGTTGCGCGGGTCGAGGTGGGCGCGGACGAACTCGCCGGTGGTGAACGGCCTGCGCCGCGCGTCGGGCGTGACGGTCCGCACCAGCCCCGCCCCGCTCGCCAGCAGCGCCAGCGCGTCCGGCACGTACGCGGGGTCGCGCAGCGCCCGCCCGACGACGTCGGCCGCGGCCGGGTCGAACCCGAAGACCTTGCGGTCGCCGGTGTAGAGGGCGTCGACGAACGGGATGCCGTCGGGCAGCGAGCCGACCACGCTGTCGTCGTGGTTGCCGAACGTCGAGTACCACGGGACGCGCAGGCCGGGGCTGTCGAACGGCCGGCGCGCCGCGTCGAGCAGGCCGGGTACCAGCGGGAACCCCTTGGCCTTGTAGTCGTCCGGCGTGCCGCGGCCGGGGTTCCAGTAGGCGGTGGCGCCGGAGTCCTGCACCCCCTCGTACCGGCCGGGGTCCCCGGTGTCGGCGGTGATCCGACCGCCGTTGAGGAGCGTCAGGTACCACTCCAGCTCGATCAGCTCGTGGTTGTCGGTGTTGTCGCCGGTGGTCATCACGAGGTCGATCGGGCGACCGCTGAACGGCCCGGTGCGGATGTCGCCGACCTTGCGCACGAGCGCCGCCGAGGTGTGCTGGGCGAGCGTCTCGTGCGCCCGGAACGCCCCGGCACCCAGCAGCGGGTGCGTGTACTCGAACCGGGCGGGGCTCTGCGCGTCCACCACGTGCATGTCGCTGAACTGCACGAAGCAGGCGAGCGGCACGCGCCGGTCCTCGCGCCCGCCCTGCGGCGGCGCCAGGTCGGGCCGCACCACCAGCGGCCACCCGGGTCCGGCCTGGAGGCGCCGGTAGCCCGTCGTGCCCACCGCCTGGGCGGCGACGTCCAGCGTGGTGCCCGTGGTGGCGGCCCACGCGGGCCCGCCCCAGAGGAGGGAGCCCCCGGCCACCCCGCCCGCCTGCAAGAACCGCCGTCGGCTGATCCCCATCGACCCGCTCCCCACGTTCCGGTTGTCGTGAAAACTTCTCACGATCCCGTGAGGAGGTCACCAACCCGACGTGAAGTGGGTACGAACGGACGAAGTCGGAGGTCCGGTCTCAGGCCCTCGGCCAGTCGAAGCCCACCGTGACCGGCGCGTGGTCCGACCAGCGCTCGGCGTAGGTCGCGGCCCGCTCCACCACCGCGCTCGTGGCCGTGGCCGCGATGCCCTCGGTGGCGACGACCAGGTCGATCCGCCAGCCCGAGTCGTTGTCGAACGCCTGGCCCCGGTACGACCACCACGTGTACGGGCCCGCCACGTCCGGGTGCAGGGAGCGCATCACGTCGACGTACCGCGCCTCGCCGTACACGCGGTCCAGCCAGGCCCGCTCCTCCGGCAGGAACCCGGCCGACTTCTGGTTGGCCCGCCACGCCTTGAGGTCCTCGGGCCGGTGGGCGATGTTCCAGTCGCCGCACACCAGCACCTCGCGCCCGTCCGCCGCCGCCTTGTCACGCAGGTCCACCAGGTACGGCAGGAACGCCGCGGTGAACCGCTCCTTCTCGTCCTGGCGCGGCGTGCCGACGTCACCGCTGGGCAGGTACAGCGACGCGACCACCACGTCCGCCAGCTCGACCTCGACGTACCGGCCCGAGTTCTCGAACTCCGCCGCGCCGAACCCGACCCGCACCGACCGGGGCTCCTCGCGCGTCAGCACGGCCACGCCGTTGCGGCCCTTGACCTCGCAGTGGGCCCGCGCCACGTGCCAGCCCTCCGGCGAGCGCACCTCGTCGGGCAGCTGCCCCGGCTCGGCCCGCACCTCCTGGAGGCACACCACGTCCGCGGAGGTGGCGGCGAGCCACTCCACGTAGCCCTTCTTGGCGGCCGCGCGGAGCCCGTTGACGTTGACGGTGGAGACGGTCAGCACCCGGTCAGCCTAGCCGCGCCCGGTGGTCGCCCAGCCGTGCGGGTAAGTCGCGCCGCACCCCGTGCACGACGCCTCCAGCCCCAGCACGAGCACCAGCGGGCTGCTGCCGCCCGGCGACGGCACGCCCGCCAGCTCGTGCCCGTCGAGCGACGACCGCAGCCCCGGCCACTCGGGCTCGCAGGCGCACGTCACCACGTCCCGGCCGAACCGCCGCCACCTGAAGAACATGCGCCCATGACACCACTCAGGCGCACGAGCTGTCCGACGTGGGCGTCACGAACTCCTCCTTCACCCACCTGCCGTCGGCCAGCAGCCGGAACCCGTTCTCCACCCGCGGCGCGGCGTCGACCACCGCGTCGCGCCGGAGGGTGGCCACGACCGGCTGGGTGTCCGCCGGCCCGGACCGCACGTTGAGGACGTCGGCGACCACCGTGACCCGGCACGTGCCGCCGGCCGTCTCCTCCACGCCCATCTTCTGCCCGCCGTTGGCGACGTACATGACCCCGGCCGTCGCCAGCACCCCGGCGACCACGAGCCCACGCGTAGGAATCCCGAACACAACGCCTCCCCGCACCTCTCCCGAAGTGCAGATATAGCGCCTGCGGCGGTCCCCACACCCGCACCGCGCCCGATCCACCCGACCGTCGAACCGACCGGGTGACACCGTCACCCGGCGAGCACCCGCCGAGCACGGAGGAGTCCGGGCGCGGACGGGCGCGGACGGGCGGGACGGCCCGGAACGCCGGAGGGCCCGACCGCGCGAACGCGATCGGGCCCTCGGCGGAACGGGGGTCGGCTCAGCCGGCCATCCGCTTCTGGAGGTTCTCGTCCAGCGTGCCGAGGAAGTCCTCGGTGGTCAGCCACTCCTGGTCCGGGCCCACCAGCAGGGCCAGGTCCTTGGTCATCCGACCGCTCTCGACGGTCTCGACGACGACCTTCTCCAGGGTCTCGGCGAAGCCGGTGACCTCGGGGGTGCTGTCCAGCTTGCCGCGGTGCTTCAGGCCACCGGTCCACGCGAAGATCGACGCGATCGGGTTGGTGGAGGTCGGCTTGCCGGCCTGGTGCTGGCGGTAGTGGCGGGTCACGGTGCCGTGCGCCGCCTCCGCCTCGACGGTCTTGCCGTCCGGCGTCATCAGCACCGACGTCATCAGGCCCAGCGAGCCGAAGCCCTGCGCGACCGTGTCGGACTGCACGTCACCGTCGTAGTTCTTGCACGCCCAGACGTAGCCGCCCTCCCACTTCATCGCGGCGGCGACCATGTCGTCGATCAGGCGGTGCTCGTAGGTCAGGCCCGCGGCGTCGAACTGGCCCTTGAACTCCTCCTCGAACACCTTCTGGAAGATGTCCTTGAAGGCGCCGTCGTACGCCTTGAGGATGGTGTTCTTGGTCGACATGTAGACCGGGTAGTTGCGCTGGAGGCCGTACGCGAACGACGCCCGCGCGAAGTCCTCGATCGACTTGTTGAAGTTGTACATGCCCATCGCCACGCCACCGTCGGCGCCGTAGTTGGCGACGACGTGCTTGATCGGCTCGGAGCCGTCCTCGGGCGTGAAGGTGATGGTCAGCTCACCGGCGCCGGGCACCTTGAAGTTGGTGGCCTTGTACTGGTCGCCGTGGGCGTGGCGGCCGATGATGATCGGCTTGGTCCAGCCCGGCACCAACCGCGGGATGTTCGAGATGATGATCGGCTCGCGGAAGACCACGCCGCCGAGGATGTTGCGGATCGTGCCGTTCGGCGAGACCCACATCTTCTTCAGGCCGAACTCCTCCACCCGCGCCTCGTCGGGCGTGATGGTGGCGCACTTCACGCCGACGCCGTGCTTCTTGATGGCGTGGGCCGACTCGATGGTGACCTGGTCGTCGGTGGCGTCCCGGTGCTCGATGCCCAGGTCGTAGTACTCGAGGTCGACGTCCAGGTACGGGTGGATCAACTTGTCCTTGATGAACTGCCAGATGATCCGGGTCATCTCGTCGCCGTCGAGCTCGACGACGGTCCCCTGAACCTTGATCTTGCCCATACTCAGGGCGCTCCTCTCGCGACAATGCAAGCAAGACAAGCGTACTGCTATGTCGGGTTGCTTGCGTCCACCCCGGCCGAAAAGGGAACGGCGTCACACCGCCGGGCGGGGCGGCACGTGTGGTCCGGGCCAATACAACCAGTCGCCCGGCCGGCCCGCCCGAGGGGGCGCGATCGGGGCGCGGGTCGAACACGCGTTCGCCGAATCCCGCCGACCGCGCCGCCCGGGCGCTAACCTCGGACCCGGAAGAGTGATCAAGGGGGCAGTGTTGTCGACGGGTCCTACCCACGCCATGAGCGGTCTGCTGGCCTGGGCGGCGGTGACCGCGCTGGCACCGGGCCACGCCATCGGCCAGCTCTCGCCGCAGAGCTGGGCGGTCGGCGCGGTGCTCGCCACGGGCGCGGCCCTGCTGCCCGACCTGGACCACCCGTCGTCGACGATCTCGCGCACGTTCGGGCCGGTCAGCGCGGGCGCGTCGGCCCTGATCAACACGATCAGCTCGTTCGTCTACCGCACGACCCGCACCCGCAAGGACTCCAACCGCGACGGCGGCCACCGCGGGCTCACGCACACCGTCGTGTTCGCGGTCGCCGCCGCCGTCGGCACGACGGCCGTGGTGCAGCAGTCCCAGAAGTGGGCGCTGCCCGTGCTGATGTTCGTGTTCGCGGGCCTCGCCGTGCGCGGGATCATGAACGACTGGTGCCCGCAGAAGGACGCCCTGCTCATCACGGGGGTGTCGGCCGCCATCACGTTCGCCTGCGTGGCCTGGACGGCGCAGACGCCGGCCAGCGCGGCGGCGTGCGGGGTGGCCGTGGGCGTCGGCTGCGTGGCCCACTACCTCGGCGACGCGATCACCGAACAGGGCTGCCCGATGCTGTGGCCCATCCCGCTGGCGGGCAAGACGTGGTTCCCGGTCGCCCCGCCGAAGATCATGCGGATGAAGACCGGCGGCAAGGTCGAGATGGCGGTCGTCGGCCCGGTCATCACGGCCGCGAGCGCCTGGCTGTCCGCCGCCGCGCTCCAGCAGGCGGGTGCCCTGCCGTTCCTCGACGGCATCGACCTGCTCCCCCTCTGAGTTCGGCTACCGGCCATTCGGCGGCTACCACTACATCACCCGATCGGACTAGTCTCCACGAATCCCGACCCGCGCCGACCGCGCCGAGGAGGACTCGTGCCACACCCCACGCGCGACACCGTCGCCGGAGCGGCCGGATGACGACCTGGCTCGGCCTGAACGCCGGTCACGACGACCCGGCCACCGCCGACTCGACCGCCGTCTCGCTGTACGAGGCGCTGCTGTTCCACGCGCAGGTCGTGTGCGTGCACGCCGTGGACGACCGGCGGCACGCGATGTCGTTCAAGCTGGCCGAGGAGCCGTCGGAGAACACCGTGTCGACGCTCATCGAGCGCGGGTACGGCGTCGCCGTGCACAACGGCAGGCTCCAGCGCCTGGCCGGGCCCGAGGAGCTGACGCGCGGCGCGCTGCGGGCCGCCCTGGCCCACCGCGACCGGCGCGAGGGGCGCGCCCTGCGGTTCCCCGGCCAGCGCAGCCTGCGCGGTCGCTACGGCGTCTCGGACATCATCGCGTTCAGCGCGATCGAGGAGGTCCTGCCGCACGGCACCAAGAGCGTCGACGCGCGCGGCGAGCTCCGGCCGTCGTTCGTCAACGGCCGCCTGGTCCTGCACGCCGACTCGTCCCCGCCCGGTCCTCCCCCTACTGCGGTCGGGCGCCCACCGCGTCCTTGATCTGGGAGCCCAGGTCGGCGGCGCTGCGGGCGCAGTGGGCGCAGCAGAAGAACCGGCCCTCGACCTCGACGCCGTGGCCGAGGATGCGGCAGTCGCAGTGCTCGCAGCGCGGCGCGAGGCGCTGGGCCGCGCACTCGAAGCTGTCGAAGGTGTGCACGCCACCGCCGACCGTCCGCACCTCGAAGGCCATCCAGTAGTCGTTGCCGCACACGTCGCAAGTCGCCATGGCCGCAGCCTGCGCCGGCCGCACCGACCCGGCAACTCGACGCGCACCGACCCGGTGACCAGCGGATATCACCCGTTGGAGGGGTGTACGCCACTCCAACGGGGAGAAGCGGACCAGGCCGGACTCGAACCGGCGTCCTCCCTCCCAGGGGGAGGGCGCGTCAACCACTGCGCTACATGGTCCCGAGCCGGGCCGGATTCGAACCGACGTCCTCCCCCTGTTCGAGGGGGCGCGACAACCACTGCGCTACCAGGCTCCAGGCGACAACCCTAACCATTCCCCCACCCCGGGAGACAGTGCCGCTAAGGTCTGCCGCGTGCGCGGGGTCGACTACTACGAACTCCTCGGGGTCGGTCGCGACGCGTCCGAGGCGGAGATCAAGTCCGCGTACCGCTCCCTGGCCAAGGTCATGCACCCCGACGCGGGTGGGTCCTCCGGGACGTTCCGGATGCTCCAGGAGGCATATGACACGCTGCGCGATCCCGTGCGCAGGCGTGACTACGACCGGGGCTGGACGCACACCCGACCGGGTGCCCGGCCGTCCTCGCCGACCCGGCCGCCGCGGTCCGCGCGCACCGGCCGGGCGCGCCCCCTCGGCGACGACCCCGACTTCGTACCCCCGAAGCCGGCGGTGGACCTCGGCGGCGTCGCGTGGTGGCACCTGGTCGACGTCGGCCAGCGCGTCCGCTACGTGCCGACCTCCGGCCCCGGGCACGCGCCCGCCCTGGCCGCCGTGTGCGGCTGGTTCCTCCTGCTGCTGCCGGTGGTCGTCGTCGACTTCTCGCCGCTGGCGCTCGGCGTGTGGCTGCTCGTCGTGGCGGCGGCGGCCGCGGCCGCGTTCCGGCTGGTGCGCCGCTACCTGCGGGCGGTGCGCGAGGACCGGGCGTTCGCGCGCGAGACGGACACCGGGGTCGTGCACGGCACCACCGACGACCGGGTCGCCGAACACCTGACCGCCGACCTGCTCAGCCGCTACCTGACCCGCCTGCCCGGCGTGCGCGTCTTCCACGGCCTGGCCTGGCCGGGCTCGGTGTTCGCCGACGTGGACCACGCCGTGCTCTGCGGCCGGCGGCTCGTGCTGATCGAGTCCAAGTCCTGGCTGCCCGGCCACTACGAGGTGGAGGACGACGGCGTGGTGTGGCGCAACGGCCACCCGTTCCGCGGCGGCGGCACGAGGCTGCCCCGCAGCCTGGCCGTGTACCGCAAGCTCCTGCCGTGGCTCGACATCAGGTGCGCCCTGGTCCTCTACCCGAGCCGCGCGGGCACCGTGACGGCGGAGGACCCGTCGGACGCCGTCGTGCCGCCGATGACGCCCACCCAGTTCGTCGAGGACGTCGGCGACTGGCTGGCCGAGGACCCCGCCACCGTGGACCGCGAGGCCCTGGCCCTCCTCCTGCGCCAGGTCGTGCCGGTCGTGCGCACCTGGTGACCGGTCGTCCGGTTGTCCGGTTGTCCGGCGAGGACGTCAAGGCCCACGAGGACCAGGAGACGGACCGTTCCGCGCACATCGAGTCACGCGAGGCGTGAGCGCAACCGACTTCCCGACAGCGCCTGCGGCCGCCGAGTGGTCCGTCTTGCCTTCGAGGGCGCGCCGGAAGACGGAGGGCGGTAACGGCAAAGGTGCTCGCGGGCATCGGCACGGCGCTGTGCGTTCTCGGGATCGTCTTCACGGTCATCGCGCAGCAGGCCGCCGTGGCGGAGCTGGACGAGATCATCAACGGCACGACCGACCAGGGCCGGGTGAGCGACGGCGAGGCGGGCGACGACCAGGCGACCCAGGCCGACGCGGCGAAGACCCCGCCGGGTTGGGGCCGGCGCTGCACGTGGAAGAGCGGTCTGGCCGTGGACGTCTTCCCGCCCGTTGCCTGCACCCCCGGCGAGTACGCGTCGCCGCAGGGCGTCGAGCGGGCTGTCAAGATCACCGTCACGGTCACCGACGGCACGGACAAGGCGTTCGAGACGGCGGTGCTGACGATCGGCGGCGACGCCCAGTTCAACGGCAAGAAGGCGGAGCAGGTCTTCGACTCCGACGGCGAGTGCGGCGGCGGGGGCCTGGACAGCACCGCGGTCCTGCCGGGGAAGACGTACACCTACGAGGCGTCGTACTCGGTCGGCGCGCAGCCGGGCGAACTGCAGGTCGCGTTCCAGCCCGATTTCGGCTCGGACAAGGCGGTCTTCATCGGCCAGGCATGAGCGCCGGATGCACGTGGCCGTCTTCCACGAGACGGCCACCCGTCCGGGCGATCAGCCGGATGGACTCCGCCGGGTTCAATACCGGCCGGCCGTTCTTCGCCGAGCCGGCCCAATAGGGGATTTCACGGTGAAACCGACGCCTTCAACGAAATCCAGGGAGCCCCGCACCGGGTACGGCACCGTCCAGGCCACCGTGGCATCCTTCCGCGCATGAGCCCGAAGCTGTGCCTGGCCCAGGACCCGGACGCCGACGAACTGCTGTCCACCAACCCGTTGGCCCTGCTCTTCGGCATGCTGCTGGACCAGCACACTGCCTGATGTCGACCACTAGCCAGCTTCGCGCCCTTCGAGGAGCCGCAACGCCTCAGCGGGGTCCATGAGGTTGGAATACGCCTGCTCACCGGGGCGGAGTGGCCGATCCGGCATGACGAACTCGGGATACCAGCCACCCCGATCGCAGCCGGGCACGAGGCTCAAGACCACAGCCACCATGTCGCCCGGCACCGAACCGGTGATCCGCAGAGCTACGTACGTGCCACGTTCCTCCGAGCCCTGGACGAGCACTCCGAGTTCCGCACCCGCGACTTCACCGGCATGCTCATGCCCGTCCAACAGTGAAGCGCACACCAGTCGACGCACCGTGTCCCGCAGCATGCGCAGGATGCGAACGCCCGCTTCCGCCCGGTACCGGTCGCGGTCGTCCTCCGTGGGAAGCCACTGCTCACAGAACGTCTGCGATTTCAAAGGTGGACTGTGCTCGGCGTTGTACCGAGTACGTGCGGCTGCCGCCGCAGTGGCGAGCGCTTCGTAGAAGTCGTCCCGACTACCGTCCTCCCTCATCCCGGCTACCAGGAGCCAACTCGGCTCCACCGTTTCGACAACGGCTCCTCGCCACCGCTGGACCTTGACCTTGAACATGACCACGTCGTCCACAGACCGGATGCGCTCACGAGGTCCCGCCGGTACGGCGAACTGATCATTGGCCTTCCGGATCAGCGGATGGTCGATCTCATCCAGCGGATCGTCAGTCGGCGGCAGCGCGATTCCCAGGTCGTCGCGCAGGCACCGCAGAGTGGGGCGAACGGTCATCAGCTTTCTCGGACCCCACCGAGTTCATCGAGGCGTTCACGGGACATACCCGTCAGGACGGCCACCTGACTAGCTTCCGTACCGTCGATCGCCTGCATCGTGCGGCGCAGAGCGGCGTTGATCTCCTCCCGACGACCGCGCAGGTACTCGCGAACCGCCGCAGAGAGAAGATCCTTCTGCGACATGTGCAACGCGGTGGCGGCATGAGCAATCAGCGCATGCGTCTCTTGGTCGACCTTGACCGGAGCGGACTGGGCAGCCATGAACACCTCCAGGTACCCCAGGGTACTCGGGTACCAAGGTCCGTCAATCCAGCTGGACACGAACGCCCGAAGGCGTTCAGTCCCTTCCGACACGACAGCATCGTCCAGCACCTCATGACCAACGTGGCATCCTTCCGCGCATGAGCCCGAAGCTGTGCCTGGCCCAGGACCCGGACGCCGACGAACTGCTGTCCACCAACCCGTTGGCCCTGCTCTTCGGCATGCTGCTGGACCAGCAGATCGCCATGGAGAAGGCGTTCCGGGGGCCGAAGGACCTGGCTGACCGGATGGGTGGCCTCAGCGTGCACCGGGTCGCCGAGGCCGATGCGGACGAGTTCGCCGCCATCGTCGCGCAGAAGCCCGCCCTGCACCGGTTCCCGGGGGCGATGGCCAAGCGGCTCCAGGTCCTGGCCCGGCACCTGGTGGAGAACTACGACGGGCAGGCCGAGTTGATCTGGACGCGCGGTGAGCCGGACGGGCCCGAGGTGCTGCACCGGCTCAAAGCCCTGCCCGGGTTCGGGGAGCAGAAGGCGAAGATCTTCCTCGCCCTGCTCGGCAAGCAGTTCGACGTTCAGCCGGACGGGTGGCGCGAGGCGGCCGGCGCCTACGGGGAGGACGGGGCTCGGCGCAGCGTGGCGGACGTGGTGGACGCCGGCTCGTTGATCGAGGTCCGGGACTTCAAGAAGGCCGCCAAGAAGAACGGTTAGAGTCCCGGCGTGCAACTGCCGGGACTCACCGACCTCACCCCGCTGGGGCAGGGCGGGTTCGCCACCGTGTACCGCGCCCGCCAGGTCCAACTGAACCGCGAGGTGGCGGTGAAGGTCGACAACCGGGTGCTCCGGACCGAGCGGGACAGGCGGCGGTTCCTGCGGGAGGCCCACGCGGCCGCGCGGTTGTCCGGCCACCCGCACGTGGTGGGCGTGCACGACGCGAACTTCACCCCGCAGGGCACGCCCTACCTGGTGATGGAGCTGTGCACGGGCGGGTCGTTGGCGGACCTCGTCCGCCGGGACGGGCCGGTGCCCGCCGACCGGGTGCGGCAGCTCGGGGTGCAGCTCGCGGACGCGCTGGCCGCCGCGCACGCCGAGGGCGTGCTGCACCGCGACATCAAGCCCGGCAACATCCTGCTCGACCGGTACGGCACGGCGAAGCTCGCCGACTTCGGCCTCGCGGCCCTGCTGGACGCCGAGGGCTCCAGCACGGTCACCCGGGACTCGCTGAGCCCCAGCTACGCGCCGCCCGAGGCGTTCGCCATGGCCCACCCGACGCCGGCGGCCGACGTGTACTCGCTCGCCGCGACCCTCTACGACCTGCTCGCGGGCAAGCCGCCGCGGCCCGTGCCGTGGCCCATCGAGTCGTTCGACCACCTGGGCGAGGTGCTGCGCTCGCCGGTGCCGCCGGTGCCGGGCGTGCCCCAGGACCTGCACGACGTGCTGGTGCGCGCCCTGGAGCACGACATCGCCTACCGGACGCCCAGTGCCGCCCAGTTCCTGCGCGAGCTGGGCGGCACCCCGGCGCCGATCCTGCACGCGCCGCCACCACCGCCGGGTCCCGCGGTGCCGCCCCGTCCCCCGGTGCGGCAGCCGCACTTCGCGCCACCGCCCGCCCACTCCGGGCCGCCGCCGGGCCTGCACTCGGGGCCGCCGCAGCACCAGCCGCAGCCCTACCAGCCGCCGCAGTTCCAGCCGAAGCCCACGCGCAAGCCGTGGCCGCTGGTCATCGGGGCGGCGGCGCTGGCCACGGTCGTCGCGATCGGCACGTGGTGGTGGGCGGGGCGGGAGCGCACGTCACCCGGCACCGGGGACACCGGGGGCACCGCGCAGAGCTCCACCAGCCCGTCCGAGAGCAAGCGCCTGCCCCCGCCGCAGCTCGCGGAGTGCGGCACGGGCTACTGCGTCGCCGAACCCACCTGCTACCGCGGCATCGTGTCGATCGGCGGCCAGCCCGCGTCGGCCCGCCGCGTCGGCAACTGCTCGGAGGACCACTACTGGGAGGCGTTCGCGGGCGGCTGGCTGAACGGCCCCGTGCCGGACCTGGACTCCGACGAGCTGGCCAGGCAGCCGCAGGTCGCCGAGGTCTGCACGGCCGAGGCGATGAAGGCCAACACCCGCCCGAACGTGGACACGTCCGGCTGGCAGTTCACCGCGGTCGGGTTCACCGACGGCGAGGAGACCTACTTCCACTGCCTGGCGAGCCCGTCGGAGGGCGGCGAGACGGCGACCAGCGCCTTCGGCTCCGGCTGACGCCGACGCCGGGGCTGGGACCGGGTGAGCTCCGGCGGCGGGCAGGTGGGCACGGGTGCTCCCGGTCGAGGGAAGTTGGTTCGACAGGCACCGTACTACGACATCCATCAAAGTTCGACGAGTATCGTATTGTGCGTGGTATGACCACCTTGCCCGCCCACCCGGAGCGCGACGAGATCCGGATAGTCCCGGTGCTGCACGCGCTCGCCGACCCCGTGCGCCTGCGGATCGTGCGGGCGCTGTCCGAGCACGCCGAGGGCCTGTCGTGCGGGGTGCTCGACCTCGGCGTCACCGCGTCCACGCTCACCCACCACGTGCGGACGCTGCGCGAGGCGGGCGTGGTGCGGGTGCGCCCGCGGGGCACGTCGCGGATCAGCTCGCTGCGCCGGGACGACCTCGACGCGCTCTACCCCGGGCTGCTGGACGGCGTGCTGGCGGCCGGGCGATGAGCGCGGCGGCCGACAGGACGACGAACGGCGGAACGGCGGGCGGGCCGGCGGTGCACGACGCCAACGACTGGGAGTGGGTGCGCGTCACCGCGCAGGGCCGCGTGTACGACGACGGCCGACCGGCCGCGAACCGGCTGGCGTGGGCGGCGGTCGCCCTCGCGGCCTCGCACGGCGGCGAGCGCAGCGGCGTGCGCCGGGCCCGTGCCGTCGTCGACCGGTTCGCGCTGCGCGCCCGGCTCATCCGCAGCCTGGGACCGCGGGCCGCCGACCCGGACGCGCTGGCCGAGGAGGTCATGGCCGCGCTCGACATCCCGGACCGGCAGCGCCGCCTCGCGGCCCGCGCCCTCGGGCAGGTGGTGGACCAGGTCCGCGACGACGCGCTGCGCGCCCGCGCCGAGGACTGGGTGGCCTCGACCGCGTAACCGGTTCCGCCGATCCGGAAAACCGGTTGCCCGCCTTCCTGGGGTCGGAAGGCGTGCTCGCCTACGCGCACTTGGCGCTGGCCGGTTTCCGCAGGTACTCCACCTATCGACAGGCGATGTTCGCCGGGCTGGCGACGAACGTCGTCTTCGGGCTGCTCAGGATGGCCGTGCTCGTCGCGGCCGTCGCGCAGGGCCCGATCGCCGGGTACGACGTCGCCGCCACCGCCACCTGCGTGTGGCTCGGGCAGGGCATCATGGCCTTCGTCCTGCTCTGGGGCGACAAGGCGCTCGCCGACCGCGTCCGCTCCGGCGACGTCGTCGTCGACCTTTACCGCCCCTGGCACCTCCAGGCCGCGCTGTTCGCCGAGGACCTCGGTCGCGGCGGGTTCGCGCTGCTGGTGCGGTTCGTCCCGCCGGTCGTCTTCGGCGCGCTCCTCTTCCCGTTCCGCCGGCCTCGGCCGGAGACCTTCCCGCTGTTCGCGGTGAGCCTGCTGCTCGCGCTCGCGGTGAGCTTCGGGATGCGCTTCCTGCTCGACACCGCCGCGTTCTGGCTGCTCGACAACAAGGGCCTGCTCAGCATGTACGCGCTGGCCACCTGGCTGCTGTGCGGCCTCTCGGTGCCGCTGGCCTTCTTCCCCGGGTGGGCGCGGACGGCGCTGGCGTTCACCCCGTTCCCGTCGATCCTCCAGTCGCCGGTGGACGTGTTCCTCGAACACGGCCACGCCTGGACGACCCTCGCCCACCAGGCGGGCTGGGCCGTGCTGGTGTACGCCGCCGGTCACGTCGTGCTGCGCCGCGCCGTGCGCAAGGTGGTGGTCCAGGCTGGCTGAGCGCGTCTACCCGAGGCTCATCGCCGCACGGCTGCGCGGCCAGACGTCCTACCGGGCGTCGTTCGCGCTCCAGTGCCTGGCGTCCGGGTTGGGCCAGCTGGTCGAGCTGGCCGCCATCCTCGTCCTGTTCGGCCGCGTCAGCTCGCTCGGCGGGTTCTCCCTCGACGAGGTCGTGCTGGTGTACGCCCTGGCCGGGGTCGCGTTCGGCCTCGCGGACATGGTCGCGGGCCAACTCGACGAGCTGCCGGCGCAGATCCGCACCGGCGCGTTCGACGTGGTGCTCCTGCGCCCGCTGGGCACGCTCGCCCAGGTGATGGCCTCCGACCTGCACCTGCGGAAGGTCGGCCGGATCGGGGCGAGCCTCGTCGCGCTGGTCTGGGCGCTGGCGCGCAACGACATCGCGTGGTCGCCCGCCACCGCGCTGCTGGTGGTGCCGGCCCCGCTGAGCGGCGCGGTGATCTTCGGCTCGATCTGGGTGGTGGCCAACGCGGTGTGCTTCTGGCTGGTCGAGGGCCAGGAGATGGCCAACGCGGTCACCTACGGCAGCGGCACGTTCACCTCCTACCCCGTCACGGTCTACGGCCCGTGGCTGCGCCGGTTCTTCGCGTTCGTCGTGCCCGGCGCGTTCGTCGCCTACTACCCCAGCCTGGCGCTGCTCGGCCGCCCCGACCCGCTCGGCGGACCGGCGCTGCTCGGCTGGGTCTCACCGCTGGTCGCCGTCGCCACCGCCGTCGTCGCGGGCCTGGTGTGGCGGTTCGCCGTCCGGCACTACCGAGGGACTGGGTCGTGATCGAGCTCCGAGAGCTGCGTCGCGAGTTCACCGTCACCAGGAAGACCGGGCGGTTCCGGCGCGAGAAGCGCGTGGTGTGCGCGGTCGAGGGGGTGAGCTTCGACGTCGCGCGCGGCGAGGCGGTCGGCTACGTCGGCCCGAACGGCGCGGGCAAGTCCACGACGATCAAGGTGCTGACCGGCGTCCTGGTGCCCACCTCCGGGCACGTGCGGGTGTCCGGGGTGGACCCGTCCCGGTCGCGGCGCGAGCTGGCCCGGCGCATCGGCGTGGTCTTCGGCCAGCGCAGCCAGCTGTGGTGGGACCTGCCGCTGCGGGAGAGCTTCGACCTGCTCCGGGTCATCTACCGGGTGCCGCGCGGGGAGCACGCCGACCGCCTGCGCGAGTGCGTGGACCTGCTGCCGACACCACGGCCGCCCGGCTCATCACGGCGGTCGCGGCCCGCGCGGAGGTGCACGACCTCGTGGTGGAGGAGCCCGAAATCGAGGATGTGGTGCGTCGCCTCTGCGCGCGTCGGTAGAGTCGGACGAAACGGTCACGGGTTGTCACGTGGACCGAACTCTCAGATGAACCAGGAGCACCCCATGCGCGCAGGTCGTCCGGTCGCCACCATCCTGCTGGCCCTGGGGCTCGTCGGCTTCGCCACCGGCTGCGAGGCCGTGCAGGACGCGCAGAACACCGCGAACCAGGTCGGCCAGGCGGCGGACAAGGCGCAGCTGTGCATCGACGCGCTCCGGATCGCCGGGTTCACGCCGGACGCGACCGACCCGCAGAAGGCGGTGGAGGAGACCCAGCAGAAGGCCAAGGAGCTGGAGGAGCTGGCCGCGAAGGCGGGCGACGCCACGCTCAAGGACGCCATCACCGGGGTCTCCACCACGATGAGCCAGGTGACCCTGGACGACCTGAACCCGTCGAACATCGCGGCCTGGTCGCAGGAGAAGCTGGACCAGGTGGCCGCGCTGTCCAACGCCTGCGGCTGACCCGGGCGGGTATGCGCCCCACGGCCTGACCTGGGCCGGTGAGCGGAAAAACCACCCTGTCGGTACCTTCGGAACAGTCCTACGCTGTGACGCACCGGAGGTGTTGCAGATGCACGCGACAGTAGGCGACCGGTTGCACGTCCACCGCCGCACCGCGGGGCTCGACGAGAACATCGGCGAGATCCTCGAGGTGCGCGGCTCGGAGGGTGCGCCGCCGTACCTGGTCCGCTTCCTCGACGGCCACGAGGGGCTGGTCTACCCCGGCCCCGACAGCCTCGTGAAGCCCCGGACCCCGGAATCCCCCAGGATCAAGGACTCGACCTCGGCGCGGTAGAGCAGCGCCGGGTCGAGCCCCATCGGTCCGAACCGGCCCGTGACCTCCAGGCTGAGCACGCCGTGCAGCCTGGTGAAGGCGCGCAGGCCGGTGAGCAGCACGGCGGGGGGCGCGTCCCCCTCGCCGCGCGACCGCGCCCACGCCCGGAGCTGGCCGTCCAGAGTGGACTCGTCCGCCGCTCCCGGTGGTGGTGAGGGCGGGCGCGGCAGCACGGACAGCAGCAGGTACCGGTGGGGCTGGGTGACGCCCCCCGTCCGGAACGCCTCCCCGAACGCACGCACCCGATCGGCTGGTACCGCGCCCTCGCCCGCCGCCGCGGCGGCCTCCACGGCGTCGGCCAGGTCGTGCCACGCGTCGCGCACCGGTTCGGCCGGCAGGTCGTCGCGCCCCGCGAAGTAGCGGTAGAGCGCGGGCCCCGTCACGCCCATCCGCTTGGCGATGGTGTTGATCGAGACGCCCGGACCGGGCGGCGGCGCGCGAGGCGCTGGAGGGCGCGTCCCTCGTGCACCTGGCCGTGAGCGTGCCGTACCCGCGGTGGTCCGGCACGCTGCCCGGCGAGCCGGTGCTGAAGCCGCTCGCGCTGGGCGGGACCACGGTGTGGTTCGGGCCGCTGGACGTGCCGCACGCGTTCGCCTTCCTCGGCGACACGGCGCGGGCGCAGGTCGTGCTGGGCGACGACGGGCGCGCCGACGGGAAGGTCTGGCACGCGCCCGCCGCGCGGCCCCTGATCGCAGGGGAGTTCGCGGCGCTCGCCGGGCGGGTGATCGGCACGGCGCGCAGGCCGACGAGGCTGCCGACGTCCGCCGTCACCGCGGCCGCGTGGTACCGGTCCGGCGCGACCACCGGCGCGGCGGCGTGAGCGGAACGGCCACCTGGGAACGTTCCCGGTGACACCGGCCCGGGTGCGCTAACCCAGGATCGTGGCGATCAGCTCGTCGGCCAGGGCGGGTGTCGCGGCGGCGATGCCCGACCACCGGCGGGACAGGTCGTGGCCGAACGTGAGCGGCCGGCCGTGCAGGTCGAGCAGGACCCCGCCGGCGGCGGGCAGCGTGACCAGGGCGGCGATGAGGTCCATCAGCCGGTGGGTGTCCGAGCCGGGATCGGCGAAGGCGTCCACCGAGCCCTCCGCCACCAGCATCGTCTCCAGGCACGACGTGCACAGGACGCGGACGCGGTCGGCCTGGTTCGCGACCCGCATCCACGCGTCCTCGGTACCGCGCTTCGGGCGCAGGAGGCACACCGAGGCGCCCTTGAGGGCGGTGCGGCCGGTGGTCCGGAAGGACGTCCGCTCCCCCGCCCGCGCCGACCACGCGCGGCCGGTGTCGAACCAGACCGTCAACGCCTCCACGGGCTCCTCGTCCACCACGAGGGCACCGGCGAAGCACGACAGCGGCACGCCGAGCGCGGCGTTGGCGGACCCGTCGACGGGGTCGACCACGAGGGTGGCCGCGGAGCCGTTGTCGAGGAAACCGGCCTCCTCGGACAGCAGGTTCACGCCCGCCCCGGCCGCCGCCTCGGCGATGGCCGCCTCCACGACCGCGTCCACCCGCATGGTGGGCGTGCCGTCCGCGCCGTCGGCGACCTCCTCCCGCAGCTCGGCGCGGGTGAAGTCACCACGCGCCCCGCCGTAGGCGCGCGCCGCCGCGCGCACGGTCGCGGCGAGCGCCGGGTGCACGGTGTCGGGCAGCTGGGGTTCGGGCACCGGCCACGGGTTCTTCGTCACGCGTCCAGCCTCGCACAGGACAGCGGAACGCCCCCTCGTCCGATCGTCGGACCGTTCATCCGTCCGATCGTCCGACGAGGGGGCGTTCCGCCGCTCGGGCTCAGATCAGGCCGAGGGCCTTCACCGCGTCGCGCTCCTCGACCAGCTCGGCCACGGAGGCGTCGATGCGGGCGCGGGAGAAGTCGTCGATCTCCAGGCCCTGCACGATCGAGTACTTCCCGTCGGTCACCGTCACCGGGAACGACGAGATGATGCCCTCGGGCACGCCGTACGAGCCGTCCGACGGGATCGCCATCGAGACCCAGTCGCCCTCGGCGGTGCCGTTGACCCAGTCGTGGACGTGGTCGATCGCCGCGTTCGCCGCCGACGCCGCCGAGGACAGGCCGCGCGCCTCGATGATCGCCGCGCCGCGCTTGGCGACGGTCGGGATGAAGTCGTTCTCCAGCCACGCCTGGTCGTTCACGGTCTCGGCCGCGTTCCGGCCGTTGACCTCGGCGTGGAACAGGTCGGGGTACTGGGTGGCCGAGTGGTTGCCCCAGATGGTCAGCTTCTTGATGTCGGTCACCGACACGTTCAGCTTCTTGGCGAGCTGCGCCAGCGCCCGGTTGTGGTCCAGGCGGGTCATCGCGGTGAAGCGCTCGGCCGGGACGTCCGGCGCGTGCTGCTGCGCGATCAGGGCGTTGGTGTTGGCCGGGTTGCCGACGACCAGGACGCGCACGTCGTCCGCCGCGCCCGCGTTGATCGCCTCGCCCTGCGGCTTGAAGATGCCGCCGTTGGCCTCCAGCAGGTCGCCGCGCTCCATGCCCTTCGTGCGCGGGCGGGCGCCCACCAGCAGCGCCACGTTCACGCCGTCGAACGCGGTCTTGGCGTCGTCGGTGATGTCGATGCCGGACAGCAGCGGGAACGCGCAGTCGTCCAGCTCCATCGCGGTGCCCTCGGCGGCCTTGACGGCCTGCGGGATCTCCAGCAGGCGCAGGCGCACCGGGACGTCCGGGCCCAGCAGGTGGCCGGAGGCGATGCGGAACAGCAGTGCGTAGCCGATCTGGCCGGCCGCACCGGTGACGGTGACATTCACGGGCGTGCGGGTCATGTGCCTTCCCGAATGTTGTGGCTTCAGTCCTCGGGCACGCACCACCAGGCAGGCTGACGACCTGTCAGCGGCGGTCTCTACACCGGGACCGCGCGCCGGACGGGTTGCCCGGCAGGTCGGAGGTTACCAACTGGAGAACGATGACAAGGTGTGACAGTGGACATCATCGAAGCCGTCACCGACGAGGACTACTCCGACGCGAACCTGTACGAGCAGCGCTGGGAGGGTCGCTCGTTCGTGCGGTGCGACTTCACCGAGGCCGACATGCGCGGCCTGGTGACGTCGAACTGCACGTTCACCGACTGCGTCTTCGACCGGACCGACCTGGGCGAGTCGACGCACACCGCGTCCGCGTTCCGCTCCTGCAAGTTCACCCGTGCGGTGCTCGGCGACGCGGTGTTCCGGTCCTGCACGTGGCTCGGCTCGGTGTTCGCGGACTGCTCGATGCGGCCGGTCACCGTGGAGGAGACCGATCTCACCCTCGCCGGGCTCGCCGGCGCCGTGCTGCCGAAGGTGTCGCTGCGCGGGCTGCGGCTGCGGGAGGCGAACCTGGAGCGGGCCGACCTGCGCGAGGCGGACCTGCGCGAGGCCGACCTCACCGGCGCCCGCCTGCTCGGCTGCCGGCTTGACGGGGCCGACCTGCGCGGGGCGCGGCTGGACGCGGACGGGCTCGTGCAGGCGTCGCTGCGCGGTGCCCGGGTGGACCTGGGCACCGCGGTGGCGTTCGCCGGCGCGCACGGCCTGCGCGTGGACTAGCCGCGCCCCCGACCGGTCAGTGGGTGGGCGCCTCCTGGTTGGCGACCTCGACCAGGACGCCGTCGGCGAGCATGTCGTCGATGGTCTTGGGCATCAGGTACGCCGTGCCGCCGCCGGGCTGCTCGAACCACGGCACGGCGATGCCCGTCAGCACCTCGACCGGCCGGCGCAGCCGGTACACCTTGTACGGCCGGTTGATCCACGACGGCACGAGCGACCGCTCGGCGAACGGCGTGCCAGCGGCGTAGACGAGGTTGCCCGTGCCGTCGCCGAAGCGGTCGACCTCCACGCCGGGGGGCAGCTCGACCATCTTCTTGTGGCGGAAGAGGGTGAGCGGCGGCTCACCGTTCATCGGCTTGATCGGCCACGTCCGGACGGGCTTGGCCTCGCCCTGCTGGCCCGGCTGTTGCTGGCCCGGCTGCGGCTGCTGGACGGGCGGCTGCTGGACCGGCGGCGGGGGCGGGCCGGGACGGCGCGGCGGCTCGCCGCCGAACCCGTTGTTCATCGGCGGGCGGGGCCGCTGCTGCTGGGGCGGGGGCGGCGGGAGCAGCGGCGGGGCCGGGCGCGGCGCGCGGCGGTGGGTGAGGGCGAGCTTGCCCACCAGGTAGGCGGTGGCGTCCTCGACGCGCTCGAAGCGGACCGGGTTGGTCGGGCCGCGGTCGAACCACGACACCTCCCAGTCCTGGTCGTCGAGGCGCAGCAACCACGTGCGGTCGGCGGGTTCGCCGAACCGGTAGGCGGCGGGCGGCACGTCCAGCTCGTCCAGGGCTCGGCGGGTGCCGGCCAGCTCGCGCTCCTCGTCCGGGGTGATCTGGCGCGGTTCCCTCGGCGGCACGGGCGCGACCTGCACGGGCTGCACGGCCTCGGTGTACTGGGTCGGCGCCTGGTCCGCGAACGGCGGGGGCACCTGCTCGGCGAACGGCGCCTGCTCGGCGAACGGGGCGGGCGCGTCGTCCCGGTCCCCCTCCTCGGCCCGGCGGGGCTGCTCGTCGTGGCCGTCGTGGCCGTCGTGCTGCTCGTGCTCGGCGTGGCCGGCGTGGTCGGGGTGGCCGCCGTGATCAGGGTGGCCGGCGTGGTCGGCGTGGCCGCCGTGCTCGGCGTGGCCCTCGTGCTCGGTGTGGTCCCCGTGGTCGCGGTGCTCGGCGAACTGCCGCTCCGGGAACGGCTGCCCGGTGAACGACTGCTCCGCGAACGACTGGTCGGCGAACTGCCGCTCGGCGAACGGCTGGTCCGCGAAGGGCTGCTCCGCGAACTGCTGCTCGGCGAACGGCTGCTCGGCGTGCCGGTCGTCGCGCACCTCGTCGTCGTGCCCGTCGAAGCGCGCGTCCTCCCGCTCGTCGAAGCGGTCGTCGTCGTGCGCCTCGTGGTGGTGCTCGACCTCGCGGACGTCCTGGGACCGGTCGTCCTGGAGCCGGTCCTCGTGGGACCGGTCGTCGTGCGCCTCGTGGTGCGGTTCGGCCTCGTGCGCGTCGAAGCGGTCGTCGTCGTGCGCGGCCGGGGCGTAGAGGTGCTCCTGGCCGACCCCGAACTCGGCGGTCACCTCGTCGGGCGCGTGCCGGGCGTCCACTTCGGCCGGTCGGTCGTCGACCCGCGGCCCGTCGGCGACGGCCCCGACCTCGGCGGTCTCCTCGGCATCGGCGTCGGCGTCGGCCGGCTGGGGGTCCTCGTCCGCGAACGGGTTCCACGTCTGCGTGTCGCCCGGCTCCCGCTCGGGGCGCTCGTCCCGCTCGTCGCGGTCGGCGGGCTCCTCGCGTTCCTCGCGGTCGTACGCGGGCACCGGCGCGAACAGGTCCATGCCGTCCACGTAGGACTCGCGCCGGTACCGGTCGTCGATGACCGGGCCGTCCTCCTCGAACCGCACCCGGTAGGGCGGGCCCTCCTGGGCGTACTCGACGACGTCCGGCTTGAGGTCGGTGAGGTTCGCGGTCTGCTCGACGTCCGCGCGGACCGGTCCCCGGTCGTCGTCGGCGAGCAGCTCGGGCAGCGGCGCGGCGACCGTCGCGCCCACCTCCACCGGCGCTTCGACCGGCGCCTCGGGCGGCTCGGCGACCGGCAGCGCGGTGCCCTGCGGCGCGGCGGGCGCGCCCAGGTTCGCGGCGGCGGCGACCCGTGACTCCTCGGACACCTCGGGCAGCACGAAGTCCTGCTGCCGGGCCCGCTCCACCAGCTCCGGCTCCGGCGGCACGCCGTAGGCGCGCAGGTAGTAGCCGACGGCGGCGGGCCAGATCCACTGCCCGTCCGTCTGGAACGCCATCGGGACGACCTGCGGCGCGTCCGGGTTGAGCACGTCCGCGTCGAACCCGCGCCCGACCACGGCGACCGGCGCGCGGTCGAGGTAGCTCAGCAGCAGATCGCGGTCGGCCTCGGGGACCGGCGGGCGGTTCACCGAGGGACGCCCGCCGGGACCCGCGCCGTCGAACACGCGGGCCGAGCGGAACGCGCGCGGCGGCTGCCGGTCCTCGAACCCGGCCGCCGGCGCCGGCTGGAGCCTGCGGCGCAGCCAGTCCGGCACGTTGTCGTCCGTGCGCGGGAAGAAGCGCATCTCGTCGAGGTACGCCTGCGGCGGCGGTGGCGTCTGCCAGGACGGCTCGGCGCGGTCGAAGTCCAGGTTGTAGCTCGACGGGTGGTCGAGCTGGTAGCGGGCGTTGGACCAGCTGCCGCGACCCTCCCGGTACATGCCCGCGCGCAGCCGCGAGAACAGCTGCGCCACGTCCGGCGGCGGGGACCACGCGCGCGCGGCGCCGTCGGCCGACCGCACCTCGGCGGCCAGCTCGAAGTACCGACCGGTCGCGCGGTACTCGGCCGTCACGTGGCGCCACTCCTCGGGAGCGGCGCGCATCAGCGTGAGGCCGATCTGCTTGACCAGCGCATCCTGCTCGGTCGGGTTCAGCGGCTTCAGCTCGGACACGTGGACCATCTTCCCCCGCGACTCCCCGTGCCCGCACGGGACCCCGCTGGGCCGAACGGACTAATGACGCCCAGCGATCACCCCTGGACCTTCGGTGGCGGGGGCTGCGTCGTCGCTTCCGGCACCTCCACCAGGCTCCCGTCGGCCAGGAGGTCGCGCACCGCCGACGCCAGGAAGAACCCCGTGCCGCCGCCGACCTGCCCGAACCACGGGACCGCGACGCCCACCAGCGCGGGCACCGGCTTCTGCACCCGGTACACGTGGTAGCGGCGGTTCAGCCAATCCGGTGGCAGCGAGCGGTTGCCGAACATCGTGCCCGCCGCGTACACGAGGTTGCCCGTCTCGGCTCCGAACCGATCAAGTTCGGTGCCGGGCGGCAGCACGACGGGCTCGCGGTCGCGGAACAGCGACAGCGGGGGCTCGTCGGGCAGCGGCTGGATGTCCGGCACCGGCTGCACCACCGGCGCCTGGTTCGCGGTCCGCGCCCCGTCGAGGTCGGCCCGCCACAGCAGCTCGGCGAGCAGCACCTTCGCCGCGTCCACGGCGTGCTCGTACACGCGCGGCCGACCGTGCGGGCCGCGGCTGCCGTCCCAGAACTGCACCTGCCACCCGGACGTGCCGGGCGCGGGTTCGAGGACGAACGCGTCGGGCTTCGGGTCGACGATGCCGTACTCGGACTCGGCGACCCCGTAGTGGTCCAGCCGCTCCTTGAGGTGCTCCAGCGCGCGCCGGTCGGCGTCGTTGATCACCCGTTCGCGGTACTCCGGCAGGGGCGCGCCATCAGCCCGACCGGTCGCGACGGCGCTCGCCGCGTCCTCCTGCTCGGGGGTCACGGGCGGCACGGCGTAGCCGTTGTCCCGGATGTGCTGCACGAGCTGCGGCACCGGCGGCACGTGGTGCTCGCGCAGGTAGTGGGCCACGCCGCCCGGCCACACCCAGGTGCCGTCGGTGTGGAAGGACAGCGGCACGGACGGCTCCGCTCCCGGCGCGAGCGCGTCCTGCCCGTAGGAGCGGGCGGCCAGCACGACGGGCGCGCCCTCCAGGTAGGCGAGCACGTCGTCCCGCTCCTGCGGGTGCACGGACGGCCGGTGGTGCACGGGCGTGCCGTCGGGGGCGAGGCCGTCGAACACCGGAGCCTCGTGGACCGCGGGGGCCGGACCGGACGGGGTGGTGAGCCCCGCGCGCTCCCGCAGCCACGCCGGGACCGCGTCCGCGTCGCGCGGGTACAGCTCCAGCTCCTCGACGTGGTGCCGGGGCTCGGGCGCGTGCCTCCAGGCCGGCTCGCCGTCGCGGTCGAACGTCGCCGAGTACGTGTCCGGGTGCACCAGGTGGAACTTCACCGAGAACCACGTGCCCCGGCCCGGCACGGCCATGCCGTCGCGCAGCTGCACGAAGAACGGCAGCGCCTCCGCCGGCAGCTCCCACTCGAACGACGAGCCGTACATGGTCAGGCCGGACACCTCGGCCTCCAGGTGCGAGCCGACCATCCGGAAGTCGACCCACAGCTGCTCCCAGTCGCCCGGCAGGCGCTGCACCAGCAGCGTGGTGACCGAACCCAGGATGGCGTTCTGGTCCTCGACGTCCAACTGCGGGGCGGTCATGCGTTCTGCTCCTCGGTGCTGGCGCCCGCCTCGACGAGCCTGGCGCGCAGCCAGTCCGGGACGTAGGCGTCGTCGCGGGGGAAGACCTGGAGGTCACGGGCGAAGTCGGCGGCCGGCACCGGCGGGTCGAACAGCGGGTCGTGGTCGAAGTTGTACGTGATGTCGATGCGGACCGGCGCGTTGACCACGCAGCGCGCGGAGAACCACGTGCCCCGGCCCTGCCGGTACATCACCTGCCGCATCTCCTGGAACGCGGCGTTCAGGCCGTCCGGCGGGACCACGTCGGGCGTGGCCCCGTCCGGCAGGTAGACCTTCAGCGCCAGGTCCTGCACGGCCACCGTCATGCGCACCAGCAGGTCGACGCGGCGGAAGCCCTCCGGAGCAGCGTCCAGCAGCATGCCGCCGATGTGCTGGAGCAGCTCGTCGTGGCGCTGCTCAGAAGTCGGCCGGCCAGAGGGCTGCGTTGTGCTCATTCGGGTAGCTCCTGACGTAGATCTCGGTCGTGCCGTCGTCGAGCGTCACGCGCCAGCGGGTCTGGTACGTGTGCGGGTGGCGTTGCAGCGGGTCGCGCAGGGCGAAGGTGTCGATGATCTCGACCGTACCGCCGGCCCTCGTGAACGCCGCGCGGTCCCGCTCCATCCGGTGCCAGGTCTCCTCGGTGACGAACGCCGGCCGCTCGTTGCCCTGGTTCTGGTCGCGCTGCTGGCTCGACTGGTTCGCCGCCTCGCCCGGACCGCCGGTCTTGTTGCCCTGGTGGTGGCCGCCGTCGGACAACTTTCGCCCGTTCGAGTCGACTTCGCCGTGCGTGCCGACGTCGAGCTGGGCGGCGCTGTCGCGGCGGATCGCCCCGCCCGAGGACAGGTCCGGCCTGCCGGTCGTGGCGACCGTCTCGCCGTCGCCGTTCGTGCGACCGCGCCACGTGTCGTTGTCCGCGACCAGCACGGCGTTCGGCAGCGGGTTGTTCAGGTCCGCGCTGAACGGCCGGAACGTGTGGACGTGCGACGCGGCGCCGTCACCGCCGGTCTGGAACGTGCCGTAGCCCTGGCCCTGGTGGTCGTCCAGCACGAACCGGGTGCCCGGCGGCAGGTCGGTCCGCGCCGAGAACGGGTTCCGGTTGTCGTACGGCTGGAGCACGGCGTCGCGCTGCTGCGGCGTCCAGCCGCCGGTGTCGCCGCCGACCACCGCGACCGAGTACTCCCACCTGCCGTCGACCCTGGTGCGCTCCACCCGGAGGTGCACCTCGCCGTTGGCCGGGGCGGGCCAGGTCCGCGTCGGCTGCTCCGCCCGGCCGAGGCCGTAGAAGCCGTCCGAGGTGACCTGCGCGTTCGCCGGGGCCTGGGTGATCTCGTTGTTCACCCGGCTGCGCTGGCCCGAGTGGGTGTCCTCGAACACCACGTGCCCGGACTCGTCGGTGAGGAACCGGCCGCGGTGCTGGCCGTGCTCGTCGCTGACCACGTACTCGGTGTTCGCGTCGTGCACCTGGCCCGGTCGGCTGAACGGCTCGCCCTGGCCGAGGCCGGTGACCGGGACCTGCCGGGTCGTCGTCGGCTCGGTGCGCGCGACGGCGTCCTGCGGGTGGCCGTTCGCGTCGGTCCGGTACTCCTGGTGCAGCGGGCCGCGGTCGATGTTGTAGTTCGCGCCCTGCGAGGAGTGCATGACCTCGGGGTTGCGGGTGTCGTCCGCCAGGAAGTCCGGCGCCGCCACCCACCGCGGCCGGCCGTCGGCGTCGGTCTGCACCGTGCCGCGGTACGCGCCGTCGGTGCCGTGGACCTCCAGGCGGGTGTCCGCGGGCAGGTCCGTGCGGGCGGTGAACGCCTCGCCCGGCGCCGGCGCCAGCGGGTGGTCCGCGCCGACGACCTGGCGGCCGTTCGCGGGCTCCGGGACCGGCTCGATCGGTACGGCCCGCTCGACCTGCACCGTCCGGTCACCGACCCGGATGGTGTCCTGCGTGACGGCGCGCGTGCCGTCGGCGTTGGCCACGAACACGTCGTTCCGCTGCCCGACCTCCACCCGGTAGTGGGCGTTCGGGACCGGGTTGAGCACCTCGGGGTTGTCGCCGTGCCGGGTGTTCGGCGCGACCGCGTCCACGAAGACGTTGCCGTCCGCGTCGACGTGCACGACCGTGCGGACCCGGCCGTCCGCGCCCTCGACCGCGATGCGGGTGTCGCGCGGCAGGTCCTGGCCCTGGAAGAACGACTGGTCGTCGCCCAGCCGGACGGTCTGCTCGTGCCGGGTCCCCGGGGCCGACCACGGCTCCTGCACCTGCGGCTCGACGTCCTGCCGGCCGCGGTGGGCCTGGTCGCCGTCGCCCTGGCCCCCGTTCGCCAGGTCGCCGGTCGGCCGGTGGCCGGGCGGCATGCCGTTCTCGCCGACCGGGCCGTGCGCGCCGTCCGGCTCGAACGCGTGCCAGCCGCCGTCCGGTGGGATGCGCGGGCCGGTGCCGGACTCGTTCGGCGAGCTGGAGTAGACGTTGCCGTGCTGGTCGGACCACGCGAGGCCGTCCGGCGCGATCACCCGCTGCCCGGTCTCCCGGGAGACGTGCGCGGCCAGGCTGTCGGCACCGCCCGCGCCCGCGTCGCAGCCGACGAGCACGATCGGCCGGTCCACCAGGTTCGGGTGGTTGTCGATCAGCTCGACCAGCTCGGCGCGCGAGTAGCGCGTGTCGCCGATGCGGACGCCGTCGCCGTCGGTGTGGACGTCGAGGACGACGTGGTCGTCACTGGCCGGGATGCGGCTCGACAGGTCGCGGAGCCGGTCCTCGGTGTGCAGGGCGACGCCCGCGTCGGTGACCTGGCTGTTGCGGATCGCCTGGTCGACGCGCTGGGACACCTCGCCGACCGGGATCGGCCCGGTGTGCGCGACCGGACCGAGGTCCGGGTTCGGCGCGAGGTCGGTCGCCTGGTTCGCGGGGGCGTAGTCGTCGAACGCGCCGTTGCGGGCCTCGTCGACGCTGACCGTGTCGGGCCGGGAGACGTTCCCGTTCTCGTCGAACGTGCCGAAGTCCGGCGGCAGCACCCGGCCGTCCGCGGGCGGCACGTCCACCTCGCGCATCACGCCGAGGTCGATCAGCCGCTGCACGCTCATCCGCCCGGTGTTCGGGTCGGCGAGGTCCGCGCTCAGGACGGGCTGGAGCTGGCGCGCGCCGCCGGCCTGGTCGAACGCGGGCGCGACCGGCGCCAGCTCGACCGTGAGGGGCGCGTCGAGGACGTAGACGTGGTAGCCCTTGCCGAGGCTGTCCGGCATGATCGCGCGCTCGCCGAACCCGTACGCCTGACCGTCCGGGCGCAGCGGCGACAGGAAGTCCCCGCCGGGGCTGCCGAACCGGTCCAGCACCGTGCCGGCGGGCAGCTCGACGACCACCCGCGGCCCGCCCGCGCCCTGGTTCGGCGGCCAGTCGATGCCGCCGTCGGGCGTCGAGTGCGCCGCGCGGAACGGCTCGTAGCTGCCGTAGGGGCCGTAGGGCTGGTAGCCGGGCTCCACGATCGCGGCGGCGCGCTGGTCGTACGTGCCGACCGACTGGTCCCCGGGGCCCGTGGCCTCGTGCACCGAGTGGTAGGGGCCGTCGTGCGAGAAGCCCTCGACCACGCCCGCGGGCTGGTTCCAGACGTTCTTCTGCGGGAACGGGTCGGCGGTGGGGTCTGAAGTGGGGTTGGTGCCCGGGTCGGTGCCGGAGTCGGCGGGCCACTCGTGCGCGGCGACGGGCGAGTGCTCGTCACCGGGCACCCCGGCCGTGTCGCCGGTCGTGTCGCCGCTGCCGTCGGTCGGGTTGACCGGTTCGGTGCGCGCCGCGGCGCTGTCACCGGGAGCCGGACCGTCCGGGATCGGCGCGGTGGTGGGCGCGGTGGTGGGCGCGGGCGTCGGCGCGGGAGCAGGCCGGTCCGCACCGGGCGTGGTCCCGTCGCCGCCACGAGCGGCAGGGGCGGGACCGTCCACCCTAGGCGCGACGGGCCGAGGAGCCGGTTCCGGCGAGCGCGCGGGCGCGCCACCGTCCGGACGAGCCGGCGCAGCCGGACCACCAGGCTGCTGACCGGCAGGCTGCTGACCACCGGGCTGCTGACCCGCAGGCCCGTACCCACCGGCCGGAGGCGGATAACCCCCGGGCTGGGGCCCGAACCCACCGGGCTGCGGCCCGAACCCGCCAACCGGGTTCACCGGGGGCTGCTGCACGGGCGCGCCTCCGCGCTGCTCCGGCAACGCGACCGGCCCGGCGTGCTGCACCGGCTGCACCGGAACCCCGGTCAACGAACTGGCGCTGACCGCGTCCGTCCCGCGAACGTCATGACCCCCGCCGGCCCCGCCATCGGTGAAGAACTCCCCGCCGGAGTGCGCGGAAGGCCCACGCCCGCCACCGCCACCGCCGCCCCCACCCGCAGCCCCACCAGGAGGAGGCGCGAACCCGCCACCCCCCAGAGGAGCGGCCCCACCAGCGGGAACACCCCCGGCAGGCGCAGGCCCGCCACCAGGCGCGTGACCCCCGGCAGGCGCGTGCCCACCGGCAGCCGGCGGCACCCCGCCACCAGCAGGAGCAGCCCCACCACCAGGCGCGACAGGCGCAGCAGGAGCACCAGGCACAGGCCCACCGGTGGCCACCGGCCCACCGGCCGGCACCCCGCCCGAAGGCACGGGCCCACCAGCGGAGCCACCACCAACAGGCCCACCGGGAACAGGACCACCGGGAACAGCGCCCCCGACAGCAGGCCCGCCGAACGAGCCACCCCCGGGCAGGGGCCCACCGGCCCGAGGCCCGGACGGACCCCCCGCAGCCGATCCACCCGCAGTCGATCCACCCGGAGTCGCCCCGCCGGCAGCCGATCCGCCGGCAGAGGGCCCACCAGCGGCCGACCCGCCGGCGGCAGGCCCACCGGCAGCGGGACCACCAGCGGCGTGACTCCCACCGACCGACCCACCAGGCGCGGCACCGCCCACCGGCGCACCACCACCCGAGGACCCACCGACCGGAGAAGGACCGCCCGCGAAGGCCGACCCACCGGACACCGGCGCACCACCGGGCATCCGCGCGCCCGACCCACCGGGCGTCGAACCACCGGACCCACTGGGAGCGGAGCCCGCCGGTCCGCCCACCGAAGGACCACCGGCGGAAGGCCCACCGACAGCGGGCCCGCCGATCGGGGACCCACCACCCGGATGCCCACCAGCCGAATGCCCGCCGACCGAGGGCGCGACCACCGGCGGCGCGGCACCGGACGTCCCCAGCCTGCTACCGATCGAAGACCCTCCCCCACCGGCACCGGGAGCGGTCGGCAGCGAAGCCCGTCCACCACCCTGACCGGCGGGCGCACCACCGAACGACGACGGCGCACCACCACCGGTCGACGCCCCACCACCCGGCGACGAGTCGCCCACCGACGGCGGCGCACCCACCGAAGGCCCGGGAGCGGGCGGCGCGGCAACGGACGACGTGCCCGTCGTGCCCGCCGGCATCCGGTTCAACCCGTCGCGGCTCACCGAAGGCCCACCCGGCGCACCCGAGGCACCCGGACCGGCCGCAGGACCACCCGCGGCAGGACCACCCGCGGCAGGACCACCGGCGGTCGGTCCGCCCACGGTCGGCGGCCCCGGCACCGGCCCACCGACGGGCGGCCCACCGTCGGGCCCACCGGCGTTGACGCGCGGCGGCTCGACCGAGATGCCGTCCTTCGCCCCGCCGATCCCACCGGACACCGCACCCGCCGACGCACCCATGAGCACGTCGCGCGCCGAGATGTCCTGCCCCAGCGCGGCGGCCGTGCCGACGGTCGACACCGCGCCCTCGACGGCACCGCGCGTGGCACCGGCGGCCACCTGCCCGGCCAGCCCGCCACCCTCGAACTTGAGACCGCCCGACACGCCGCCGACCAGGCCCGACACCGCACCGGACACGGCGGCCTCGGTCGTCTTGCCCCAGTCCCACGACTGCCGGTCGCCGCGCGCCACCTGGATGCCCTGGATGGCCGCGTCGATGCCCACGGAGATCGCGACCTCCTTGAGGATCGCGATGATCAGCTGCCGGAACGTGAACTGCACGATCAACCGCGTCGCCTGCTGCGCGATCGGGATGCCCGCGGTGGACGCGCCGAACGTGCCGAACGCCGCGGCGATCAGCGCGGCGATCTCGATCGCCAGCGCGATCAGCGACGCGATGATCGACAGCTTGGTGTACTCCACCTCCAGCGCGGTGTTGTCGCAGCTCTCGGCCAGCTGGTCGCAGACCTTCTGGAGCTTCGGCAGGTACGAGTCGTCGCCCTCGGAGAACTTCTTCCAGTACTCCTCGAACGCCTTGACCGCGTCACCGGTCTGGCTGGCGTACACGCTGGACGCGGCGCCGTTGCCCTCGTCGATGACGGACTTCACGCCCTGCGCGGCCGTGCGGTAGGCGTCGGCCATGCGCCGCAACGCCGTCTCGTCACCCTCCGGCCAGCTCTGCCCGACCACGATCGGGAAGAGCCAGGTGACCTCGCTCGGGATCTCGATGCCCACCGCAGTGCCCCTCAGTAAGTCCGGGAGATCCCGGTCGCGTTGCCCTGGTCCGAACCCTCGTACGCGTCGGCGGTCTGCTCCACGGCCGTGCGGATGTCGTCGAGGGCCTGCGCGAGGCTCCCGAACGCCTCCAGCGTCGCCTGCGAGTTGGGCACGTACTGCTTGGCGAACGCCTGCCCCGACTCGTCACCGCCCCAGCACTGGCCCTCCGCCTGCAACGCGGAGTTCAGCGCCTGGAGCACGCCGTCGAGCGAATCGCCCGCCGCGCCGAACTGGCCCGCACCGCGGCGCAGGCCGGACACACTGACGTCGAAGCCGGTCACCAGCCACTCCTGTCCATGAAGCTGCCGCCCTCGTCGTCGTCACGGGGCGCGGGACGCCTGGGCGGCGTCGACGCCTGCGGCACGACCGGCGGCTTCGGGATGAGGTCGGACAGCGACGGCATGCCGGGCAGCATCTCCGACAGGTCGACGCTCGCGCCCTGCTGCGCCGGCGCCAGCACCTCGTTCAGCTCGGTCCGCGCCTTGGCGACGGCCTGCTGGACGGTCTCGGCGGTCAGGCGGGCCAGCCGGTCCGGGGTGGTGCGCTCGAAGGCGTTCGCGGAGAACTCCAGGGACGTCAACGCCCCCGCCGAGTCGACGGTGGCGCGCACCGACCCGTCCTTCGACACCGCGGTGGCCGTGATCGCCATGGCCTTGGCCTGGGTCTCGCGCAGTTCGGCGGTCTTCTTGTTCAGCTCGGCCAGGAGGGAGTCGACCTGCTCGCGCATGGCCGCGTTCCGCGCCTCCAGCTCGGCCCGTCGTCCGGTCGGATCGGTCACAGCTGTCCCCTCGTGAGCGGCGTCAGAGGTGCTGACGCTAACCGAGGCCCGCGGGTTCCCGCGGATGTTCGGCATCCCGCTGTCGGCACCGCCCCCGCTGACACCGCCCCTGCCCGTGCCGTCCTTGCCGGTGCTCCCGCTGTCGGTGCTCCCGGGCAGAGTGTGACCGTGCTGCGCCCCTACCGAGAGCTCGCCGGTGTCCCCCACCTCCCGTGGCTGCTGCTGTGGTCGCTGCTGGGCCGCATCCACCTGCCCGCGACACCGCTGGCGGTGTCGTTCCTGATAGCCGGGTGGACGGGGTCGTACGCGGTGGCGGGCGTGGTCGGCGGCGCCCTGACGCTCGGCATGGGCGTGGCCGGACCGGTGCGCGGACGGGCCGCCGACCGCAGCCCGGCGGGACGGTTGTTGCTGGTCACCGCCTTGGGCTACGGCACGGGCATCACGGTGCTGGGACTGCTGCCCGCGGTGCTGCCCGGCGGCGCGTGGCCGGTGGCGGTGGTCGTCGGCTTCCTGACCGGGCTGAGCACCCCGCCGGTGACGGCGATGAGCCGAGCGAGCTTCCCGCGCCTGGCGACGGGCACGGCGCAGTCGGCCGTGTTCACGGTCGAGGCGTCGATGCAGGAGGTCATGTACATCGTCGGCCCGGCGCTGGCCGCGACCGTGGTGGCGGTGTGGAACGCGCAGGCCGCGCTGTGGCTGTGCGGCGCGCTGGCGGTGTTCGGGGCGCTCGGGTTCGCCGCCGCGCTGCGCCGGGCCGGCCTCGACGAACCGGTGGCGCGGGAACGGGCGGCGGGCGGGCGGACGCTGCTGGCCGACCGTTCCCTGGCGCTCGCGCTGGTGACCGCGCTGTTCCTGGTCGCGTCCCTGGTGTCGATCGACATGGTGATCATCGCCTGGGCCCGCGACCTGGGCAAACCGGCCATGGCCGGGGTGTTGACGGCGGTGTGGGGCGTCGGGTCCGTGATCGGCGGCCTGATCGCGGGCGGGCTCACCGGGCGGGTCCGGTTCGCCCGGCGGATGCTGTTGATGGCGCTGGGCGTGGCACCGCTGGTGCTCGTCCTGCCGCCGGTGGTGGAGCCGTCGTCGGCGTGGCTGATCGGGCTCGTGCTCGGAGTGGGAGGGATGGCCATCGCACCCGCCATCGCGGCCAACAACCAGCGGATCAGCGGCCTCGCCCCGGACGACCGGAAGGCGGAGGCGTTCGGCTGGATGGGCACGTTCACCACGGCCGGCTCGGCGTTGTCGCTGCCGGTGGCCGGGACGCTGCTCGACCACGTCGGCCCCGCCGCCGCGGCGGGCGCGAGCGCGGCGTTGGCGCTGTTCGGGGCGTTCCTGGCGAGCCGGGTGCGCGACCGCGAGGTCGTGCCGGTTGGGTGACGGGGGTCGGTTCACCGGCGCGCTCCTCGCGGTCGTCGGTGGGGTGTTCCTGGCCGTCCAGGGCCGGTTGAACGGCGAACTCGGGCACGTCTTCGGCGACGGTTTCCTGGCCGCGCTCGTGTCGTTCGGCGGTGGGCTGGCGCTGTTGCTGCTGGCCGTGCCGATGTCCCGGAGCGGCCGGGCCGGGGTGGCACGGCTGGTCGCGGCACTGCGCGCCGGCCGCCTCCGCTGGTGGCAGTGCGCCGGCGGGGCGTGCGGCGCGTTCTTCGTGTCCGCTCAGGGCCTGACGGTCGCGACGCTGGGCGTCGCCGTGTTCACCGTGGCCGCGGTCGCCGCGCAGGCCGTGAGCAGCCTCGCGGTCGACCGCGCGGGCGTCGGCCCCGCCGGGCGCGTGCCGCTGACCCGCCCCCGCGTCGCCGGCGCGGCCCTCGCCGTGGTGGCGGTCGCGGTCGCCGTGTCCGACGAGATCGGCGACCCGGCCGGCCTGTGGCTCGCCCTGCTGCCCGCCCTGGCCGGCTTCGGCCTCGGCTGGCAGCAGGCGGTGAACGGCCTGGTCCGCGAGGCCGCGGACAGCACCCGGGTCACCACCATGGTCAACTTCGGCACCGGCACGGCCGTACTGCTCGTCGTCTGCGCGGTGGACGTGGCCGCACGCGGCCTGCCGTCCGCCGCACCCGCCGAACCCTGGTACTACGCGGGCGGCGCGCTCGGCGTCTTCACCATCGGCTCGGCCGTGCTCGCCGTCCGCCGGCTCGGCGTGCTGCTGGTCGGGCTGTGCCAGGTGGCGGGCCAGCTCATCGGCGCCCTCACCCTCGACCTCGTCGCCCCCGCCGCAGGTGGGCAGCTGTCCACGATGACCGTGATCGGCACGGCGTTGACGCTGATCGCCGTGGTGGTCGCCGCGCTGCCCACCCGCCGGTGATGAGAGGATGAGGCACGTGACTGCGACGATCCTCAACGGCAGGGCTACCCGGGACGCGATCTTCGAGGACTTGCGCGGGCGGGTCGCCGCCCTGGCCGAGCAGGGCGTGACGCCCGGCCTGGCCACCGTGCTGGTCGGCGACGACCCGGGATCGCACTCGTACGTGCGCGGCAAGCACCTCGCGTGCGCCAAGGTGGGCATCACCTCCCTCCGCCGCGACCTGCCCGCGGACACCACGCAGGAGCAGCTCGAAGCCGTCATCGACGAGCTGAACGCCGACCCGGCGTGCACCGCGTACATCGTGCAGCTGCCGCTGCCCAAGCACCTCGACCCGAACCCGATCCTGGAGCGCATCGACCCGCGCAAGGACGGCGACGGGCTGCACCCCGTCAACCTGGGCAAGCTCGTCCTCGGCGACGAGGCCCCGCTGCCCGCCACCCCGCGCGGCGTCGTCGAGCTGCTGCGCCGCTACGACGTGCCGCTGGCCGGCGCCAACGTGACCGTCGTCGGCCGCGGCGTCACCGTCGGCCGCCCGATCGGCCTGCTGCTGACCAGGCGCTCCGAGAACGCCACGGTCACCCTGTGCCACACCGGCACCAAGGACCTCGCCGCCGAGGTCCGGCGGGCGGACATCGTGGTCGCGGGCGCGGGCAGCCCCGGCCTGATCACCGCCGACATGGTCAAGCCCGGCGCGGCCGTCGTCGACGTCGGCATCACCCGCACCGACGCCGGCCTGGTCGGCGACGTCCACCCCGACGTGGCCGAGGTCGCGGGCTTCCTGGCCCCGATCCCGGGTGGCGCGGGACCGATGACCATTGCCATGCTGCTGACCAACACGGTCGAGGCAGCCGAGCGCAACCTCGCGACGGCCTGAGGCGGAAGCGGTGGAGTTGTTGCCGGAACAGCGCTGGCGGTCGGCGGCAGGTCGACACCTGCCGTTCGCCCTGGTGCTGGCTATCAGCCTCCTCGGTTTCGTGCGGATCGTGCAGTACCACTGGCGGCAGGGCGTCGTGCTGATCGGCCTCGCGCTGCTGGTCGCCGCCCTGCTGCGGGTGATGGTGACCGACGAACAGGCGGGCCTGATCGCCATCCGCAGCCGCAGCGTCGACGCACTGCTCTACACCGGCCTGGGCTTCGCCGTGATAGTGGTCGCCATGACCATCATCGGCGGCCCCCTGGACCGCTAGTACCCGCGGAGGACCGACGGCCGCCGACCCCCGCCTGGCTCGGTCCCGCCGGCCGAGCCGGTCAGGCCGCCACGCACTCGGCCCACCCGGACGCCCGCCTCCGGACGCCCACCCTTGGGCGACTCGGCCTTGGGCGACTCGGCCCGCCCGGACGCCTGACGACTCGGACGCCTGGGCCGCCTGAGCACCCGGTCCCCGCCGGGCGGCCGATCCGCCCGTCAGCCATCCGCCACCGGCGAGCAGCTCTCGCCCCGCGACCAGCTCCCCGCCGGCAGCGGGTCCCGGTCAGGCGCGCTCGACGAGCGCGGTGATCAATCGCGTCATCTCCTCCTCCGGCAGCACGTCGGGCAACGTCAGGTGCTCCACGACCAGTCCGCTCATCGCCAGGTAGAGCGACACGACCGTGGTGCGGTCACCGGGCAGGCCCGCGTCCAGGTGGAAGCGGACGTTCTCCTCCAGGGTCCGGCTGATCGTCTTGGTCAGCGCGGCCTGCAACTCGGGGCGCCTGGTCGCCTCCAGCCGCAGCTCCAGCAGGGCGAGGTACCCGGTCCGGTCGACCTGGAGCCGCCCGAGCAGCTCCTGGAGCAGCCGCACCACGAGACTCTTGTCCGGCGGCGAGTCCATGGTCTTGGCGAGTCGCACCGCGTCGGGCGTGAGGCGGACGTGGATGTGCTCCGCCACCTGCCTCAGCAGGTCGTCGCGGTTGGCGAAGTAGTTGGACGCCGTGCCCTTCGGCACGGCGGCCTCCACGTCGACCGCCCGGAAGGTCAACCCGCGCGCGCCGTCACGGGCGAGCACCTCGATCGCCGCGTCGACCAGCGCCGTTCGCCTGGTCGGGTTACTCGTCATGATCCCTCCTTGACAACCACTCCAGCCATAGTACTACAGTCGAAGTGGTTGACGCCAGACACGGAGGAATGAGCCATGCGGAACCTGACCTACTTCATCGCCACCTCGCTCGACGGGTTCATCGCCGACCCGACGGGCGGGTACGGCGACTTCCTCTTCGAGGGCGACCACATGACGGCCATCTTCGAGGAGTACCCCGACACCCTGCCGGGCCAGGCGCGCCAGGCGCTGGGCATCGACGCCCCGAACAAGGAGTTCGACACGGTCCTCATGGGTCGCGCCACCTACCAGGTACCGGGCGGGCCACCCAGCCCGTACCCGCACCTGCGCCAGTACGTGGCCTCCTCCAGACTCGGTTCCACCCCGCCTGACGTGCAGGTGGTCGCCGATCCCCTGGCGACGGTCCGCGAGCTCAAGGCCGAACCGGGCCTGGGGATCTGGCTGTGCGGCGGCGGCAGGCTGGCCGCCACCCTGCTGCCCGAGATCGACGAACTGGTCCTCAAGGTCCACCCGATCGTGTTGGGCAGGGGAATCCCTCTGTTCGCGGGCGACTTCCCGGCGGCGCGCTTCGCGGTGACGTCCACGAGGACCTTCGACACGGGCGTCGCGTTCACCACCTACAGCAGGGAGGACCCCACCTGACCGATCGAACCGACCCGCTCCCGCACGGCTGCCGACGCGTCCCATCGCGATCCCACTCGACGACCACACCCGCACGACCGTCGAGCAGCCTCCCCTTCCGCCACGCCGTCAGCGGAAGTCGCGGGAACGAGAAGGAATGCGCAGCTCCAGGCACTGGAGGCGTTCGGCGCGGACGCTGACAACTCCCCCTGCCGACTCGACGACGCCCCGGATGATCAGCGCCGGGCTCGTCCGGGCGACTCGACGGCAGCGGGACCAGGGGCCGGCGGTGCAGACGACGTTGACCATGCCCGTCTCGTCCTCGTTGTTGAGGAAGGTGACGCCGCCCGCGGTGGCGGGGCGTTGGCGGTGGGTGACGGCGCCCCCGACCAGCACCCTGGCGCCGTCGGGCACGTCGGGCACGTCGGGCACGTCGGCCAGGGCGGCGGTCGACAGGGCGCCCAGGGCGGTGAGCCGTTCCCGGACGAACTCGGTCGGGAAGCTGTCCGGGGACAGGCCCATCGCCCAGACGTCGGCGACGGCCAACTCCACCTCGTCCATCCCGGGCAGGGCGGGGGCGTCGGTGCCGACGGTGGTGCCGGGCAGGTGGCCGGGGCGGATCTTCGCCACGGCCCCGCCGCCCACAGCGCGGCACGCCGGTCGAGGCCGAAGCAACCGAAGGCGCCTGCGGTGGCCAGAACCTCGACCTGCGCGGTGGTGAGCCGGACACGGGCGCCGAAGTCCGCCACGTCCCGGAACGGGCCGCATCCCGTTGCGCGACAACGGCTTCGGCGACCTGTCGCCCGATGCCCCGGATACCGGCGAGGCCGATGCGGACGGCCTGGTCACCGTCGACGGGTTCGAGGGTGGCGTGGGTGAGGCCGGCGTTGACATCGGGACCGAGTACGCGCACGCCGTGGCGGCGGGCGTCGGCCACGAGTGATTGAGAGGAGTAGAAGCCCATGGGCTGAACGCAGCAGGGCCGCGCAGAACGCGGCCGGGTGCGAGCTGGCCGCTGGTGATGGTGCGGCACAGCGCGTGGTAGCCGTCGCGGCCGGTGGCGAGCAGCAGCAGGTGCTCGCCCTCCGGGTGGGGTGCGCCGTTCCGCGGTGCCGACAGGCCGAGGCTCAGCTCGGTGCCGAAGACCGTGCGCACGCCCAACTCCCTGGCGGCCTCGGCGAACCGCACCACGCCGTACATGCCGTCGTGGTCGGTCAGCGCTATGCCGTCCAGGTCGAGCTGCTGCGCGCCCTCGACCAGTTCCTCGGGGTGGCTCGCGCCGTCGAGGAAGCTGAAGTTGGAGTGGCAGTGCGGCTCGACGTACGGGACGCGCGAACGGGTGAGGCCCAGCTCGTCGACCTTGAGCCCGGCGGCGGCCGGTGCCTGGTACCGGTCACGGCGACGAGTCCACCCAGGCCCGTCGTCGCTGTCGGGCGCCTGGGGCTCGCCCGACAGCGCCCGCTCCAGGTCGGCCCACCGGACCGGCGGGTTGTTCCAGCCCATCAGCACACATCCGTCAGGGCAGGGTGTCCGGGGCGCGTCGGGGGGACGGGATCAGCGACAGGAGGTCGGGCGACTGCCAGGCGGAGAACTGCCGGGCGGAGGACGGCGTGCGCGGTGGCCGCCACGTGTGCGGGTGAGGGGCCGCCACCAGCGGGGGCAGAGGGGCCGCTGGTGGCGGCGGCTTCCGGGGGACGCGCCTGGGCAGTGGGGGCGCGGCCGATGTCGGTGGGTTCGGGGGTGGGGTCCAGCCGAAGTTCGTGGGGTAGGCCGGTTCGTCCGAGCGGTGTTCGGGTACGGAGCGCTGTTCGGGCATGTCGAACTCGGTCAACCAGCCGGCCAGTCCGTGAACGGGCCGGCCGTGGGCAGGCATGTCGTGGGCAGGAATATCGTCGGCGGCTCGGTCGTGGGCGGGCCGACCGTGGGCGGGCTGGCTGTAGGTGGCTTGGCTGTCGGCGGGTTGGGCGTGGGTGGGCCGGGGATGAATGGGCTGCGGGTGGGCGGGTTGGGCGTGGGTTGCCCGGCTCCGGTCGGCGGTGGTTGCCGGGCCGGGTGGTTCGGCGCGGTTCGACTCGCGCCAGGTGATCGGCGCGGCCGGTGTGGTGTTGTCCTTGTGGTGCTTGTGCTCGGGACGATCGGTCATCAGTCGTACACCCCTTCCACGGCCCACTTACCGCCCGCGCGGATCAGCAGGAATGCTTGTTCTTCGCCGTCCGGTGCGGTGCCCAGGACCTGGAGGCGGGCGGCGCGGAGGGCGGTGGTTCCGTCCCACCAGCGTTCGTCCACCGGCCACGGGCCCGACCAGGCGGTCACCTGTCGTGCCCGTCCCGCGTGGACGATGCGGTGCGGGTGGGCGACGAGTTCGGCGTAGCCGGTGACCACGACGTCCGGACCGAGCAGGCCCTGGACGTGCACCCTCGCCCTCGCCGCGTGTTCGGTCGCCTCACCCTGGTCCTGGCCCGCGCCCGGCCACAGGCCGGGTTGCAGGGCGGTGGTGGAGTCGACGATCTCTTCGGGGTCGAGTTGGAGCACTTCGATGCCGGAGGTGAGCGTGGCCCGGGTGAGCCACCCGTCGAGTTGCCGGCGCACCCGGTCCGCGATGCCCTGCGGGGTGGGCGGGTCGGCGCAGTGCCACACCCGGCGGAGTTGTTCGCCGTCCTCGGTGGTGGCCCGGATGCCCAGTCGCGTGCAGGCGAGGCCGTGGTCGGCGAGGACGGTGTGCAGGCGTTCGGCCAGTCCCTTGGCGGCGAACGCGGCCGCGTCGACCCGCTCCACGGGCGGGTCGAGGTGCTGGGTCACCGTCAGGTCGGGCGGTGGGCGGCGGCGTGACCTGGGGCGTTCCTCCCGACCGGCGGACTGGCGGTGGGCCGGCACGGCCTGTCTGCCGAAGCGGGTGGCGACGTCGCGTTCGGAGATCTCGGCGAACGCGCCCAGCGTGCGCAGGCCGAGGCGGCGCAGGAGGTCGACCAACCGGGTCAGGTCCTCGCGGTGGTCGGCGGGCTGGTCGGGTTCGTGGATGCCGAGCGGTGCCAGGAAGTCGGCGCTGCGGCCGGGTGGCACGACGACGCCCCGGTGAGCGGCCAGGGTCGACGCGAACACCTCGTCGGCGAAACTGACCTGGGCTTCGACGCCGGTGCGCGCGGCGACGTGGTCGACCAGGCGTTCGGCCGCTTGTTGGGCCGCTTGTTGGGCCGCTTGTTGGGCCGCTTGTTGGGCAGAGCCGTGGTAGCCGACCGGCCCTCGCGCCGCGACCGCGACCAGTCCGGCGCGGACCACCTCGATGTCCGGCGCGGGTTCCTCGACCGCCGCCGCGATCGGCTCGAACAGGCGGGTGTCGCGGGCCTCGACGTGGTCGAGGACGACCAGTTCGTGGCACTGCGCCTGTGCCGCGCGCTCGCGCATCCCTCGCCGCACGCCTTCGGCCCGTGCGACTGCCGAGCAGGCGATCCCCTCGCCCGAACCGATGACGGCGGCGGGCACGTGCGGCAGCAGGGCGGCCTCGGCGGACGCGGCGACCACCGGCCAGTCGGGACACCAGACAGCGAGCGTGTACAGGATTCACCCCTTGGGGGAAGTGGGAAGTGGGGGCAACGGAGCGGCGTGCGGGAGGGGTGGTGGAGGGGTCACACCACCTTGGGGTTGGCGGGTTTCGCCGGCACCGGTGTCAGGGGGCGGCGGTGGCGTGAGGGGGACGGGGCTGCGGTGCCCGGCAGGGGGAAGGTGGTGCGGCGTGGGCGCGCGGCGGCGCCACGGCCCGTGGCATGGACCGTGGTGGGGCGAGCGGTGAGGAGGCCGTGGCCTTGGGAGAGGCCGGTCCAGGGGTCGAAGGTGGCGGTCAGTTCGACGTCGGCGCCCGGCCACCTGGTGGCGAACGGGAGCAGGACGGACCTGCGCTGCCTGGCTCGGGCCGAGAGTGTGCGTGCTGCCGCGTGGGTCACCTGGGTGGCTACCACGACCAGGTCGAAACCGTCCGGGAGGGCGGCGGTCGTCTTCAGGGCGGCGGTCGTCTTCCCGATCTCGCTCCGGTCCCCGCCGGGGCGAGGGACCAGAGCGAGTCGGTGGACGGCCACCCCCGACTCGGCCGCCGCGAGCACCCCGCACCGCGGCAGGCCGACGACAGCCGCCCAGCATCCTTCCGCCGTCGCCGCGGCCATCAGCGCGAGCAGCAACGATGTCGACCCGCGCACCGACACCGTGCTGCCTCGCCGCAGGCCGCCCCACAGGAGGAGCTCTGCCAGTTCCCCGCGAACTGGCAGAGCCCGGACCGGTGCGTTGGTCAGCTCGCCCGCCGCGCCTACCCCGAGCGCGGTCAGCGTCGCCGTTGCCGACCTCGACACCCGCCCTCCCCTCCCACAGATCCGCGCGCACCCCTGTGCGCGGATCGCCGTGGGAAGTCGGCGACCTGTCTGTCGAACACTTGTTCGAACGACATGGTGATCTTATCGCTAGGGATGCCGTCCGTGTCAATGGCCGGCGACGCGATCACACGATCGGGAATCTGTGCGAGCAGGGCGAGGGACGCAACGCGTGCGTGGCAGGAAGAGAGCGGGCACGGCGCGGGGAGCGCAGCGGGACACGGAGCGCAGCGGGGACAGGAAGCCCGGCGGGGAGAGGGGGTGGCTGCCGGTTGGACTGGCAGACTGCTTCCGGCCCATCGACCGCAGCACGGGGGGAACCGTGAACTCACCTCAGGACTGGCACCGGCAGCAGCCGCAGCCTGGACAGCAACCTCAGGCCGGGCAGCAACCGCACCAGGCACAGCAACCGGCGCAGCAGCAACCGGTACCGCAGCAACCGGTACCGCCGCAGGGGGCGTCGGGGCAGCAGGGAGCGCAGGGGGCGTTGGGGGCGTACGGGGTCCAACCCGGGCAGGGGCCGGCCGGCGGGTACGGGCCGGGCGGCTACGGGCAGGGCGGGTATGGACCGGGTGGGGGCGGGTCGGGCGGGTACGGGCCGGGTGGAGGTGGGCCTGGCGGGCCTGGGTACGGGGGGCCGCCGCCGGTGCGGAAGAAGCGGACCGGGGTGGTCGTCGGGGTCGTGGTGGCGGTCGTCGTGCTGGTGGCGGCGGGGGTGGTGGGGATGCTCTACCTCGACTACGCCGAGGAGCCCGGGGGTGGGCCCGGCGGGGAGCCGGTCGCGCAGTGCGCGGTGAGCGACTCGCTGAAGCAGCAGGCGCACGTGAGCAGCTTCCGGCTGATCCAGGCCCCCGCCGACGCGGAGAAGGGGATGAAGCAGACGCACTGCGCCTGGGAGCAGACGAAGGGCAAGGACGGGCGCAACCCGCGGACGATCCACGTGCTGGTCTACGACTACGCGAAGTTCTCCGACAAGTCCGACCGGAACGAGGAGATGGCGGAGGGCAACTACACGAGCTTCACGTCCTACGCCTCGGGCTCGCAGGCCAAGCAGGTGGACGGCCTCGGCGACCAGGCGATGGTCGTGATCCCCTCCTCGTCGACGGACCTGACCGAGGTGAACCTGCTGGTGCGCAAGGGCGCGGTGGTGTGGAACATCCGCTACTTCGGCCGGGACAAGGGGTTCCTGAGCGACTCGGCGTTCCCGGTGGACGAGGCCGAGGCCGTGGTGCGCAGGACGGCCGAGGAACTGGTGCGCTGACAGCACGCGGGGGCCCGGCCGGGTCGTCCCGGCCAGGCCCTCGCGTGCTGCCGGTCTAGTGGGCGAAGTGCCGGGTGCCCGTCAGGTACACGGTGGCGCCGGCCGCCTCGGCCGCCGCGATGACCTCCGCGTCGCGGACCGACCCGCCGGGCTGCACGACGGCGCGCACGCCGGCCTCCAGCAGCACTTCGAGGCCGTCCGGGAACGGGAAGAACGCGTCGGACGCGGCCATCGCGCCCTTGGCCCGGTCACCGGCGCGGGTCACCGCGAGGCGTGCCGCGTCGACCCGGTTGACCTGGCCCATGCCCACGCCGACGGTGGCGCCGCCGGAGGCCAGCAGGATGGCGTTGGACTTCACGGCCCGGCACGCGCGCCAGGCGAACGCGAGGTCGGCGAGGCCCTCCTCGGAGAGCGGCTCGCCGCACGCCAGCACCCACTTGGCCGGGTCGTCGCCGTCGGCCTCGATGGTGTCGGCGGTCTGGAGCAGCAGCCCGCCGGAGACCGGCCGCAGTTCCGCCCCGCCGCGCCGCGGCTCCGGGGCGACCAGGACGCGGATGTTCTTCTTGCGGGTCAGCACGTCGACCGCGCCGTCGGCGTACGACGGGGCGATGATCACCTCGGTGAAGATGTCGGCGACCTGCTCGGCCATCTCCACGGTGACCTCGCGGTTGGCCGCGATCACGCCGCCGAACGCGCTCACCGGGTCGCACGCGTGCGCGTTGCGGTGGGCCTCGGCGACGGCGCCCGGACCGTCCACCTTGGACACCGCGATGCCGCACGGGTTGGCGTGCTTGATGATCGCGACGCACGGCAGCTCGTGGTCCCACGCGGCGCGCCAGGCGGCGTCGGAGTCCACGAAGTTGTTGTAGGACATCTCCTTGCCGTGCAGCTGCTCGGCGGTGGCGAGGCCGGGGCGCCCGTCGCCGCTCGTGTAGAGCGCGGCACCCTGGTGCGGGTTCTCGCCGTAGCGCAGCACCTGCTTGCGGTCCCACGTCGCGCCGACCCAGCCGGGGAAGCCGGAGCCCTCGTCGTCGGGCGCGACGACGCTGCCCAGGTAGGAGGCCACGGCCACGTCGTAGGACGCGGTGTGCCGGAACGCGTCGACGGCCAGCCCCTGCCGCTCGGCCAGCGTGAAGCCGCCCGCGTTCACCTGCTCCAGCACCCACCCGTAGCGGGACGGGTCGACCACGACGGCGACGCTGGCGTGGTTCTTCGCCGACGCGCGCACCATGGCGGGGCCGCCGATGTCGATCTGCTCGACGCACTCGTCCGGGGACGCGCCCGACGCGACGGTCCGCGCGAACGGGTACAGGTTCACCACGAGCAGGTCGAACGGCTCGATGCCCAGCTCGCGCAGGGTCTCCAGGTGGGCCTCGCGGCGGGTGTCGGCGAGCAGGCCCGCGTGCACGCCGGGGTGCAGCGTCTTGACGCGGCCGTCGAGCACCTCGGGGAACCCGGTCACGCTCTCCACGGGCGTCACCGGCACCCCGGCGTCCGCCAGCGCGCGCGCCGTGCCGCCGGTGGAGACGATCTCGACCCCGGCCGCGTGCAGGCCGGCGGCCAGTTCCAGCAGCCCCGACTTGTCGGACACCCCGATCAGGGCCCGACGAACCGGTCGCCTCTCGGCAGGAGTGGTCACGGGATGCTCACCTTTCGTCCGTTCACGGTGCAGCCCTCGCGGGCCAGGCGGGCGACCACGTCGACGAGCAACCGCCGCTCCACCACCTTGATGCGCTCGTGCAGGCTTTCGACGTCGTCGTCATCGGCGACGACGACCGCTTCCTGGGCCAGGATCGGCCCGGTGTCCACGCCGCCGTCCACCAGGTGCACGGTGGCGCCGGTGACCTTCACGCCGTAGTCGACGGCGTCACGCACCCCGTGCGCGCCCGGGAACGCGGGCAGCAGCGCGGGGTGCGTGTTGACCATCCGGCCGCCGAAGCGGGCCAGGAAGGCGGGTCCGAGGATCTTCATGAACCCGGCGGACACCACGAGGTCGGGCCGGTGCGCCTCGACGGCGTCGGCGAGGGCGACGTCCCACGCGGCCCGGTCGGCGTGGTCGCGCAGCTTCGCGGTGAAGGTCGGGACGCCGGCGCGCTCGGCGCGGGCCAGGCCCTCGATGCCGGCGCGGTCCGCACCGACGGCCACCACCTCCACCGGGTAACCGGGGTCGGCCGCCGCGTCCAGCAACGCCTGCATCAGGGTGCCGGAACCGGAGACGAGGACGACGACCCTGGCGGGGACGGGAAGCCGGAGTGTGGTCGCGGCGCTCAGCGTGCTCTCCTTGCTGGGGACTGTCACAGCAGCTCAAGAGCAGCCTAGGCGGTGCTCACCTCGGCTTGTCGGCCAGGTCCGGCTCCGCGTCCGGGTCCTCGTCCGGGCCGTCACCCGGGTCCTCGTCCAGGTCCTCGTCCGGCTCGGTGTCCGCGTCGTCGTCCGGCTCGGTGTCCGGGTCGTCCGCGTCGTCGTCCGGGTCGTCGTCCAGGTCGTCGTCCAGGTCGTCCGGGTCGTCCTCGGAGCCGTCGAGGTCGTCGGCGTCCTCGAAGTCGTCGGCATCCTCGTCGTCCTCGGCGTCCTGGAAGTCGGCGGCATCCTCGGGGTCGTCGGCGTCGAGGTCTTCGGGATCGTCGAGATCGTCGGTGACGTCGTCGAGGTCGTCCTCTTCCTCGTAGTCGTCCTCGTTCTCGTCGTCGTATTCCTCGTCGTCGTACTCGTCGTCCGCCTCCTCGGCGGTGCCGGGCTCCGCCTCGACGGCCTCGGTCACCGGTTCGGGCGCGGGCGCCGGGGCACGGACCGGGCGCGGGCCGGAGAACCAGGCCACGATCGCGCCGGGCACGCCGATCCACGCCAGCGTGAGCACGGCCAGCAGCCCGGCGGGGATGGTGACCGGGTTGAACGCGCCGCTGCCCAGCGCACCCCCCGAGACGGCGGCCAGCACGAGCAGGCCGACGGCCGCGGTGACCGCCGCGACCAGCACCGCGCGCACCCTCGCCCGGGGCGTCCCGGCGGCGTTGCGCAGCGCGAACCCGACCAGCACGCCGAGCGCGCCCGGCAGCACGAGCACCAGGGGCAGGTAGCCCGCCTGCTGCTCGGGCAGGGCGGCCAGCAGCGGCACGGCGGGCACCGGGCCGCCGACGAACTCCAGCGGGCGCACCACGACCGAGCCGAGGGAGAACCCGGCACCCACGACGTACGACAGCGCGCCGACGACCGCGTTCGGCAGGTAGGCCAGGCACAGCAGCCAGATGCCGAGGCCGGTGCCGATGGTGCCGCCGGTCTGGTCGAACAGCACGGCGGTCGTGGACCAGGAGAACAGCAGGCCGAGGGCCAGCACGAGGGCCCCCGCGGCGGTCAGCGCGAACAGCGCCAGCGCGCCGGCCCGCAGACCGCGCCGCGCCACCGGGTCGATGCGCTCGAACACGACCTCCACGAGGCCGCAGCGCTGGGCGACCCCCGCCACGGCCGCCACGGCGGACACCGCGGCGCACCCGAAGAACGCCACGGCGGGCGTCGCGCGCACCACGCCGTCGTCGCCCATCAGGAACGTGATCACGCCGCCGACCACGGCGTGCGTGCCGGAGATGCTGAACACCACGGACCTGGCCTGCAGCGGCTCGAACAGGCCGAGCCGGTCGGCCGCGCTCGCCGCGGCCCGGTACACCAGCAGCATCACCAGCGCCGTCGGCAGCAGCGGGAGCATCCCGAGCTGCCCCCCGTCGAACCGGATCGGCACGTGGTGCGCGACCAGCCAGCCGGGTGCGGCGGCGGTCAGCACGCCGGTGGTCGAGAACGACGCGTGCGCGGCGGTCGACGAGATCAGCGCGAGCAGCGCCGCGACGGCCGCGTACCCGACGACGACGGAGCCGGCGGCGGTCGTGGTGAGCACCCGCACGCGTTCCGCGCGGGAGAACTCGGGTGGGCGCACGGAGTCCGTCACGGCACCGTGGGAAGTCGTTTGCAGCACCGACATCTGTCCACCATCCCAGTCACGATGGGCCGTTCGGGTGAGGCACGCCGCGCACGCGAAGAGGGGTGGCACCGGCGCACCGGTGCCACCCCTCCACGACGTGCGTCAGCCCTGCTGCTGGGGACCGCCGAACCCGGCGGGCGGGGTGCCCTGGCCGGGCTGCTGGCCGGGCTGGCCGAACTGGCCCGGCTGCGGCATGTACGAGGTCGGCTGCGGCTGGCCGGGCTGCTGGCCGGGCTGCGGCGGCACCGGCGGCTGCTGCTGCTGGAACTGGCCGGACGGCGGGCCGTACTGCTGCGGCTGGCCCTGCTGCGGGAACGCGCCGGACTGCGGGTTCCAGCCACCGGGCTGCTGGCCGTAGGGGTTCGCGGGCTTCGGGGTGAACTTCACGACCCCGGTCTCCAGGAGCAGGCTGAGCACCACGGCGGCGGCGAGCAGCAGCGCCACGATCAGCAGCACGACCTGCATGCCCTGCACGTCGGCCTCGGTCTTGATCAGGGCCTGGAGCAGCTGGAGCGTGGGGATCAGCGCGAACGGCACGGCCGCGTAGAGCAGGCCGCGGGGCGCCTTCGGCAGGACGGACAGGCCGGCGAGGATGCCCGCCGCGTACAGGTACTCGATACCGCCCGAGGACGGCACGTCGTCGGCGAACGCGAGCAGGAACGCGATCAACGCCAAACCGGCCGCGACCAGCGGCAGGATCAGGTTCAGGTTCACGCCCACCGCCGGCTGCGCCGGTCCCGGCTGCTGCTGAGGGGCGCCGTACGGCTGGGACATGGTGCGGTCTCCTCCACCTGCGGGGTACTGATCGGGACGACAGAACGCTAGCCGATGCGCACTCTCCGACGACGACCGGACTCCCGTGGTTCCCCGCGGGGCCGCCCGATCAACCTGGTCGGGGTGTGCTGAAGGCCACCTCCGGGTGGGAGGTGGCCTTCAGTGTGTTCCACGAACGGGTGATTGTCAGCCGATCGACTGCATGATCTCCCGCATGAGGGCGGCGGTCTCGGACGGCGTCTTGCCGACCTTCACGCCGGCGGCCTCCAGGGCCTCCTTCTTCGCCTGCGCGGTGCCGGCCGAGCCGGACACGATCGCGCCCGCGTGGCCCATGGTCTTGCCCTCGGGCGCGGTGAAGCCCGCCACGTAGCCGACGACCGGCTTGGTGACGTTCTCCTTCACGTAGGCCGCGGCCCGCTCCTCGGCGTCGCCGCCGATCTCGCCGATCATCACGATCGCCGCGGTCTCCGGGTCGGCCTCGAAGGCCGCCAGGGCGTCGATGTGCGTGGTGCCGATGATCGGGTCGCCGCCGATGCCGATGGCGGTGGAGAAGCCGAAGTCGCGCAGCTCGTACATCATCTGGTACGTCAGCGTGCCGGACTTCGACACCAGGCCGATCTTGCCCGCGCCGGAGATGTTGGCCGGGATGATGCCCGCGTTCGACTGCCCGGGGCTGATCAGGCCGGGGCAGTTCGGGCCGATGATCCGGGTCTTGTTGCCGGTGGCGACGGCGTGCGCCCAGAACGCGGCGGTGTCGTGCACCGGGATGCCCTCGGTGATGACGACGGCCAGCTCGATGCCCGCGTCGATCGCCTCGATGACGGCGGCCTTGGCGAACGCCGGCGGCACGAAGATCACGGTGACGTTCGCGCCGGTGGCCTCCATGGCCTCGGCGACGCCGCCGAACACCGGGAGCACGTTGCCGTCGAAGTCGACCTTCTCGCCGGCCTTGCGCGGGTTCACGCCGCCGACGATGTTCGTGCCGGAGGCCAGCATCCGCTTGGTGTGCTTGGTGCCCTCGGCGCCGGTCATGCCCTGGACGATGACCTTGCTGTCCTTGGTGATGAAGATAGCCATCGTCAGACCCCCGCAGCCGCGAGCTCGGCGGCCTTGTCGGCCGCGTTGTCCATAGTGTCCACCACGGTGACCAGCGGGTGGTTGGCCTCGGCCAGGATGGCGCGGCCCTCCTCCACGTTGTTGCCGTCGAGGCGGACCACGAGCGGCTTGGCGGCCTCGTCGCCGAGGATGCCCAGCGCGGCCACGATGCCGTTGGCGACCGCGTCGCACGCGGTGATGCCGCCGAAGACGTTCACGAACACCGAACGCACGTCCGGGTCGTTCAGGATGATGTCCAGGCCGTTGGCCATGACCTCGGCGGACGCGCCGCCGCCGATGTCGAGGAAGTTGGCGGGCTTCACGCCGCCGTGCTTCTCACCCGCGTAGGCGACCACGTCGAGGGTGGACATCACGAGGCCGGCGCCGTTGCCGATGATGCCGACCTGGCCGTCCAGCTTGACGTAGTTGAGGCCCTTCGCCTTGGCCTTGGCCTCCAGCGGGTCCTCCGCCTGCTTGTCCACCAGCTCCTCGTGGGCGGGGTGGCGGAAGGAGGCGTTCTCGTCGAGCGTGACCTTGCCGTCGAGGGCGACGATCCTGCCCTCGGGGTCGCGGACCAGCGGGTTGACCTCGACCAGCGTGGCGTCCTCGGAGACGAAGGTCTCCCAGAGCTTCACGATGACGTCGGCCACCTGGTCGGCCACCTCGGCCGGGAACTTCGCGGCGGCGACGATCTCGTCCGCCTTCGCGCGGTCGACGCCCTTGATCGCGTCGACGGGCACCTTGGCCAGGGCCTCGGGCTTGGTCGCGGCGACCTCCTCGATGTCCATGCCGCCCTCGACGCTGGCCATGGCCAGGAAGGTGCGGTTGGCGCGGTCGAGCAGGAAGGAGAAGTAGTACTCCTCCGCGATGTCGGACGCGGGGGTCACCAGCACGCGGTGCACGGTGTGGCCCTTGATGTCGAGGCCGAGGATGGCCTCGGCCTTCGCCTGGGTCTCGTCCGGGTTCTCGGCGAGCTTGACGCCACCCGCCTTGCCGCGGCCGCCCGTCTTGACCTGGGCCTTCACCACGACGGTCTGGCCGAAGCGCTCGGCGATGGCCTTGGCCTCGGCGGGGGTGGTCGCCACGTCGCCCGGAAGTACCGGGACGTCGTGGGCGGCGAAGAGGTCCTTCGCCTGGTACTCGTACAGGTCCACTCGGGTCTCCTGCGACGTCGGTGTCGGACACCGCGCCTCTTCGTGCGGTCCTCGATGGTCCGGCGCTCCAGGCTGGCGCCTGGTGCCCTCACGTACCAGGCATCACCTGGAACGCCGGCATAGCCGTGGGGGGACCGGCTCGACGCGGCTGCGCAGAACACTATCGACCTGCTCGGAGTCCGCCGCACCCCACGCCCGTGAAGTCCGTCATAGAGGTGGTGAGGTCGATCACCACACCGATCCAGGGGACGGGCGGGGCGCGGTCAGCGGGCGGTCCGGACGGCCGCGGTGAGCAGGAGGGCGGCGGTGGCGGCGACCGCCAGCCACAGACCCGGTCCGGGCTCGGCGCCGGCGGCGCGGGCGGCGGTGAGCGGGTACTCCAGCGCCCTGGTGCCGGTGACCGCGGCGGCGCCGAGCAGCAGCGCCGCCCCGCGGCCCGGCCGGGCCCCGAGGGCGACGGCGGCGGCGCCGAGCACGGCCACCAGGGCGACCAGGAGCCCCCAGGAGCCGACGCGCAGGCCGAACGCGGTGATCGGCGCGTGGTCCGGAGCCTCCACCACGGGCAGCGCGAACGCGCCGACGGCGAGCAGGGCGGCGATGAGGGCGCCCGCGACCAGCGGCAGCGGCGCCTCCGCGCGCTCGACGCCCGCCTCGTCCCGCTCCACCGCGCCGGCCAGGGCGGCGGTGGCGGCGGCGGCGAGCGCGGCCACCACGGCGGCGGCGGTGAACCACGTGCCGGGGCCGGGCTGGACCGCATCGACGCGCGTGGCGGCGAACACGGCGTCGAGGGCGCCCCCGGCGGCGAGCGGGACGGCGGCGGTGGCCACGGCGAACGCCGGGCGGACCGCGCCCCTGACGAGCAGGGCCGCGCCGAGGGCGGCGGTGGCGACCGCGGCGGGCCAGAGGAGCCGGGCGGCGTAGGCGGTGGGCGCGGGCAGGCCGGCCGGGAGCACGAGCTGGTCGGCCAGCGCGCCCCCGACGGCGCAGGCCGCGGCGACGAGGCCGAGGACGCCCGCCGCGGCGTGCAGGCGGCGCAGGCCGGGCAGCTCGGGGTCGGCGCGGTCGGCGTTCCGCTCGCGGGCCCGCCCCGGCCACGCGAGCAGCACGGCGGCGGCGAGCACCAGGAACGGGCCGGGCGCGGGGTCGAGGCGGTCGACGGCCAGGCCGGCGGCGATCGGCGGGAGCGCGACGGTGACCAGGGTCGCGGCCAGGCCGAGCAGGCCGCCCCGGCGGACCTCGGGGGTGGGGGCGCCGGCGGCGAGCACGGCGAGGGCCGGCGCGGCCACGACGAGCAGCAGGCCGCCGAGCATCGGCAGGGCGGGCGAGTCGAGCGCGCCGCCCGCCGGGACCAGCGCGTCGGAGGAGGTGAACGGGGCGGCGACCAGGCCGGCGCCCGCCAGCAGGCCCGCGACCGCGGGGAGGACGAAGCCGGCGCGCCCGCCGCGCGCGTCCGGCTCGGCGGGGGCCGCCGCCGCCAGCGCGCCCGCGGCGACCAGCAGCACGTGGCCCGCGATCAGCAGCCACGCCCCGGCGGCGGGGGCGGGCGGGTCGAGGGCGGGCGGGCGGAACAGCTCGGGGCGCGCGGCGTCGAGGGGGCCGACGAGGACCTGGAGGTCCACGAGCAGCCGGCCGACGGCGAAGGCGGCGGGCGCGAGGAGGGAGGCGGCGGCACCGGCCCCGTGCCCGCGCGCGAGGAGGACCGCGGCCAGGGCGGTGGGCGCGAAGGCGAGGACGGCCAGCAGCGGCCACGCGGTGAACGCCGGGGGCGCGCCCGCGTCGACCACCCCGACCAGGGGTGCGGTCGCGCCGAGCAGCGAGCCGGCGAGGCCCAGCCCGACCGCCGCGCGCAGCCTCGTGGGCGTCGATGGGACCGGGTCCGCGGTTCGGATCACCGGTCGGACGCTAGCAAAGGCGGGAGGGGTGGTCGCGGCGCGCGGTCGGCCGGAGGTGGAGGGGTCGGGGGCGGGTGGGTCGAAGGGCGCATATGCGGGAATACGCGCGCGAGCCCGCCCGTTGTCGGGGGTGCCGGCTACCTTCACTCGTACGGGTGGTCTGGGGCGGTCGGTGGGGTCCGGCCGTTTCGGGGTCGGGAACGCCGGGCACCCGAAGTGCGCCGACCCACGGGGTAGCCGGTCACGGGACAGCCGGTTCACGGGTCGGAGGAGTGCGATCCGCCTCCGCGGTGCGGTCGGGGCACCGCGGCGGCGAGGTCGTCACGACGCTCGTCCGCGACGCCCGTCCAGGGCGTCCCGGACGCCTGCGCGGGGCCGGCGGATACGTGATTCAGGTCACCTTTGAGTATCGGTTGCCCGCGTCGCGCAACGCGCAGTAGTGACCCCGGCCACACGATCAGGTGATGGTGTAGACCACCCCATCATGCCTGTACGCACCGGGTTTCCCGACGGGTCGATGACTCATAGTCACAGTTGACAGTTCTCCGGGACCCCTGCGCCGCTAAGCGGTGGACATCGACCCAGGGGATTGCCCTTAAGGGTCTCGCCCCGTTATCTTCCCCCGGTCCGTTGTCACGGTCTGGTCACAAGCAGGACAGCGAGTCGGTTACCCCGACCGGCTCGACCGGGATCCCCCGCCCGGTGTCCGACCGGACTCCCCGAAGACGGAAGGCCAGGTTTTGTCCCGACACCGCTCCCCCGGCGGCCATACGAGTTCTGCTGTGCTCGACGAAGCGGTCGAATCCGCCTCGACGCGTGCGGTCAGCACCCACCGGCTCCCGCCGCCGCCCTCGGCGCTGCGCGGCCGGATCGTGGTCGCAGCCGTCGCCGTAGGCGCTTTCGCCGCCGCCGGCGCAGGCCAGACGCTCCACGCGCTCGGCTCCGACTCCCCCTCCTCCGCCGACGAGGTCACGCCCCTCGCGAACGCCGCCGAAGGCGCCGCCGCGTTCGGCGTCGGCGGCAGCGGACCCGCGTCACCGCAGGTCCTGCCCGTCGCGAAGACCGTCGACACGGCAGCCGAGGCCCAGAAGCTCGTCAAGAGCCAGCAGATCACCGAGAACCGCGAGGCCGCCGAGGCCGAGGCGCAGCGCCCCAAGTACGCGCGTCCCGCCGCCGGCTCCTTCACCTCCGGTTACGGCGGTCGCTGGGGCGAGATGCACTACGGCATCGACATCGCGGGCCCGATCGGCACGCCGATCCTGGCCGCCGCAGATGGTGTCGTGGTCGAGGCAGGTCCCGCAAGCGGTTTTGGCCTCTGGGTCAAGGTCGAGCACCCCGACGGCTCCACGACGGTCTACGGCCACGTGGACACCTACTCCGTCAGCAAGGGCCAGCGGGTCGCGGCGGGCGAGCAGATCGCCCGCATGGGCAACCGCGGCTTCTCCACCGGTCCGCACCTGCACTTCGAGGTGTGGAACGCGGAGGGCATGAAGATCAACCCGCTGAGCTGGTTGAACTCCAAGGGCATCAGCGTCTGACCCGGCCCCGCGGGGCCCGTG
>NZ_JBPKJK010000043.1:0-59897 GCF_051756985.1 Saccharothrix sabaoui | reverse complement strand
CCGGCTGGACCGCGACCCCCGACTTCGACGTGCTGTTCGCGCCCGCCGACCGCGCCGACTACCCGCTGCGGCAGCCGTTCGTGCGCTCCGGCGGGGTCGTGGCGTCCGCCGCGGGCCTGCCGCGCGGTCGCCGCCGGGGCACCGTGACCGGCTGGCGCGCCGGCCAGCCGCACGGGTTCATCACCGACACCCGCGGCGGCTCGTGGTTCGTCTCCCGCGACGACCTGCCCGACGGGCACACCGTGCTGCCCACCGGCACCCCGGTGTCGTTCACCGGCTCGCCGACGCCGATCCCGGGCCGCAAGTACCCGAGGGCGTACGCGATCCGCCGCGAGCAGGCCGTCCCCGGTCAGCAGGGCTAGCGACCCGGTCCCCGCGCTGCTTGACCGTCCACAAGGGATGCTCAGGCGCGGCCGACCCGCCGGGGCCGGCGACCGCCCGGCGCGGCTCCGGCGGACCCGCGCGGCGGGTACCGACGCGGTACCCGGCCTTGCCCCGTTCCCCCGCCGCCCCCGCGCCGGTACCGTCGTCCCATCCGCTCGGCTGGTGCACCACCGTGCTGAGGAGAGCCATGTCAACGGACGACATCATCACCTCGGACCTGTTCATCGGCGGCGAACGGCGCCCGGCCGAGGGCGGTCGGTACGTGCGGACGGTGGAGGCGGCGACCGGACGCCCGATCGCCAGGGTCGCCGCCGCGTCCGCCGCGGACGCCCGGGCCGCCGCCGACGCGGCCTCGGCGGCCTTCCCGGCCTGGGCCGCGACGCCGCCCGCCCACCGCCGCGAGGTCTTGCAGCGGGCGTCCGCGCTGCTGGGCGACCGCGCCGCGGAGCTGGCCGACCTGATGCGCAGGGAGATGGGCGCGACCCGGCTGTGGTGCGGGTTCAACGTGCACCTCGCGCGGGGGATGCTGGTGGAGGCCGCCGCGCAGGCGTACTCGGCGGTCGGCGAGGTCATCCCCTCCGACGTGCCCGGCCTGACCGCGCTGGCCGTGCGGCAGCCGTGCGGCGTGGTGGTCGGCATCGCGCCGTGGAACGCCCCGCTGATCCTCGCCGCGCGGGCGGTCGCGCTGCCCCTGGTGCACGGCAACACCGCCGTCCTCAAGACGTCGGAGCAGGTGCCGTGCACGCAGGCGGTCATCGTCGAGGTGCTGCACGAGGCGGGGGTCCCGGCGGGCGCGGTCAACCTCGTCAGCAACGCGCCGCAGGACGCGGCCGAGGTCGTGGAGGCGCTCATCGCGCACCCGGCGGTCACCCGGGTCAACTTCACCGGGTCGACGCGGGTCGGCCGGATCATCGCCGAGACGGCCGGGCGGCACCTCACCCGCACCGTGCTGGAACTGGGCGGCAAGGCGCCCTTCGTGGTCCTCGCCGACGCCGACCTCGACGCCGCGACGGCCGCCGCCGGGTTCGGCGCCTTCCTGAACCAGGGCCAGATCTGCATGTCGACGGAACGGGTCGTCGCCGACCGCTCGATCGTCGACGAGTTGTCGCGGCGGTTGGCGGCCCGCGCGGCGGACCTGGTCGCGGGTCCCGCCGACGACCCGTCGTCGCAGATCGGCCCCGTCGTGCACGCGGGCGCCCGCGACCACGTGCTCGCGCTGGTCGAGGACGCCCGCGAGCGCGGCGCCGAGGTCCTGGCCGGGGGCACGGCCGACGGGCTCCTCGTGCGGCCGACCGTCCTGCGCGGCGTGACCCCGGACATGCGGGTCTACCGCGAGGAGTCCTTCGGCCCGCTGCTGACGATCACCGAGGCGGCGGGCGTCGACGACGCCGTGCGGATCGCGAACGACACCGAGTACGGCCTCTCGGCCGCGGTGTTCGGCCGGGACGCGGCGGCGGCGCTGGACGTGGCGCGCCGGATCCGCTCGGGCATCTGCCACGTCAACGGCGCCACCGTCCACGACGAGCCGCAGATGCCCTTCGGCGGCGTCGGGGCCAGCGGCTGGGGCCGCTTCGGCTCCCGGGCGGCCCTGGAGGAGTTCACCGAACTCCGCTGGATCACCGTGCAGAGCGGCGAGCGCCACTACCCGATCTGACCGGTCCGGGCGGCACCGCGCCGTGCGCCGGGCGGCCGGCCCCTGGTCGGGACCGGCCGCCCGGCACGCGTCAGCGGAGGTCGCGACCGGTCGTGCCCGCCGGTTGCACGGTGGTCGCCGCGCTGATCGCCTCGTTGTCCAGCGGCAGCGCGTCGCTGTTCGCCCCGAGGTTCGCGACGGCCCGGAAGGTCACCTTGCCGAGCGTGCCGTCCCCGGGCTGGAACGCGTAGTGGAACGGGAAGTCCGCGGCGCGGGTGGCCGGGACGTACTGCGTGGCGCGGCCGAACTCGACCCAGCCGTCCGGGGTGCTGCGTTCGAGCACCACGGTGACCTGCTCGTCGTACCGGCCGTTCCGCACCTGCACGGTGATCGGTTTCGCCCTGCCCACCACCCCCGAACCGGGCGTGGTGAACCGGCTGATGAAGACGTCGTGCGTGCGCACCCCCACCGCCTTCGACTCCGAGTCCGTCCGACCGTCCGCGGTGGTCACGGTCAGCGTCGCGGTGTAGTCGCCGTCCGCCGCGTAGCGGTGCTGCGCGTAGTAGCCGGAGTGGGTCGTGCCGTCGCCGAAGTCCCAGTGGTGGGTGAGCTGACCGCCGTTCGCCGGGTCGGAGCTCTGGTCGTAGAAGTTGACGTGCGACGCGGTGGACGGCGCGGACGGCGAGTACCCGAAGTCCGCCCGCACCGGCTGGGCGGTGGCGAACCGCAGGCGCGACGGGCCGGCGTCGCCGAGGCGCACGTGGTACGTCGTGCCCGCCGCGGCGCGGAACGTGAGCGGCCCGCTCCCGTACGTGCAGCGGACCTCGGCGAGGTCGGTCGGCGAGGTCCCGGTGAACGCCGACAGCGTGCCGTAGTAGCTCGTGCCGGAGATCGAGACGGAGCCGGTCTCGGCGACCGCCAGGCGGTACCAGACGGACTTGCCCGGCGTTCCGCACCCACCGCCGGGCTCGCCGGGTTCCGGACCGGCGAACGTCGTGTCGGCCGCCACCTCGAAGGGCAGCGCGGGAACCGGGGTGGCGTCGGCGAAGTCGTCGTTCGCCGGCACCTCGCCCGGGACGACGGTGAACGTGAGCGCGGTGCCGTCGTGGGAGCTGTACGAGGCGACGGCGAAGTGGTAGGTGGTGCCGGCCCTGACGGACAGGTTGACCACCGACCGGGTCGTGCCGCCGCTGTCGTCGTTGCAGGCGACCTGGCTCAGCGACCCCCTGGTGCCGGTGTAGGCGCCGAGGACCGTGTCGTAGTCGCCGGCCGTCGACGCGGTGACGTGGCCGTCCTCGGCCGGCGTGTAGGCGAACCAGACGGTGTCGTCGTAGCCGCAGCCGTACGGGTCGTCGGCCGCGAAGGTCGCGTCGGTGACGGACTGCTCGGCGCTGAACGGGAGTGCGGTGATCGGCGTGGCCTGGTCGAAGTCGTCGTTCGCGGGCGGCGCCGCCTGGGCGACGCCGGGGACGAGCAGACCGAGCAGTGCGGCGACCGCCACGGCCGAACCGCGTCTTCGTGTTCTGCGCATGCTGAATGGACCCCCTCGTTCGGAACTACCACCCGGGCGTGGCCGCCCGGCCCCGGTGACAGTGGACGTCCCCGGGTCGCCCCGCGTCCGGGCCACCCGACGAGGGAGACACGTCCGGCCCAGCCGCACCACTCGAACGGACGCGCCGGGCGTCGCGCGGGCCGTTCGGCCGGGTGGTCTGGCCCAGCACCACGCCGAGCAGGACGAACCCCAGGCCCGCGCCCTGGTGGGCGGTGAGCGGCTCGCCGGCCAGGGAAGCGCCGAGCAGCACGCCGGTCACCGGGTTGAGCAGCCCGATCAGGCCGACCGTGCCCGCCTCCAGGTGGCGCAGGCCGGTGAACCAGGCGGCGAACGCCACCGCGGTCGCGACCACCGACACGAACGCGAAACCGGCCAGCGCGGTCGGCGTCAGCGCCGGGGGAGCGCCCTCCGCGACGACCGCCGGCACCACGAGCACCAGGCCGCCCGCGACGAGCTGCCACGCGGTCACCGACAGCACGTCCGTCCCCGCGCCCCACCGCTTGGTCAGCACGTGGCCGAACGCGGACATCGCCATCGCCGCGACCGACACCGCGACGCCGACCGGGTCGACCCGGTCCACGCCGGACGCCAGCATGAGCACGACGCCGCCGATGCCGACGAGCGCGCCCAGCACCGCGCGGGCGCGCGGCCGTTCGCCGAGCAGCGGCCACGCCAGGGCGATCATCACCACCGGCGACGTGGCCATGACCGTGGAGGCCAGGCTCGTCGGCAGCAGCTGCGCGGCCAGGTAGACGAGCGCGAAGAACGCGCCCGTGTTCAGCGTGCCGAGCACGAGCGACCGCCACCACCACCGGCCGCGCGGCAGCCGGCGGCGCACCAGGAGCAGCAGCAGCCCGGCGGGCAGGGCGCGCAGGACCGAGCCCCACAGCGGGTGCCCGGCGGGCAGGAAGTGGTGGGTGACGTAGTAGGTCGCCCCCCACGCGATCGGCGCGACGGCCGTGACCAGGCCCCACTTGATAGCTTCCACGGAAGGGACTATAGCTTCCAGGGAAGCTACTATGTCCACCCATGAGCGCACACCCCGACCGCGTCGCCCGCATCCAGGCCGAGTGGGCGCGCGAGCGGCCCGACGTCGACGTCACGCCGCAGGGCGTCATCGGCCGGCTGCACCGGCTGGCGGCCGTGCTGACCGAGCAGCTCACCGTCGTCTACCGGCGGCACGGCCTGGGGGAGGGGGAGTTCGACGTGCTCGCCGCGCTGCGCCGCGCGGGCGCGCCCTACGAGCGGGCACCGGGCGAGCTGGCGCAGCACACCATGGTCACCACCGGCGCGATCACCAAGCGCATCGACCGCCTGGAGCGCGACGGCCTGGTCGCCCGCCGCCCGGCGCGGGACGACGGCAGGCGTCGGGTGGTCGCGCTGACCGAAGCGGGCCTCCGCGTGATCGACCGGGCGTTCACCGAGCACATGGCCAACGAGCGGCAGTTGCTCGACGCCCTGGACGCGGAGGAGGCCGCCCGGTTGGAGCAGATCCTGACCACGTGGCTGGCCCGCTTCGAACCGCCGCGCGCCGACTGACGCCGCGCGCCGACTGACGCCGCGCACCGACCGGCGCCAGGAACCGACCGGCGCGGTCGCCGACTGGCGCGGGGCTGACTGGCGTGGGGTGGGCTGAGGCGAGAGCTGGCTGGCAAAAGCTGGCTGGCGTGGGGTGGGCTGACGCGAGGCAGGCTGGCGCGAGGCCGACTGGCGCGGGCGCCGGTCGGTGCGGGGTGGGCTGAGGCGAGAGGGCCGGTTGGTGCGAAGGGCCGACCGGCGCGGGGTGTCGCGCGCCCCGGCCGTCCGCCAAGATCAGGTGGACCAGGCTCGCCCGCCCCGAGCCGCCGCGCGACCCGGTGGAGGAACGGCGTGAGCGCTGACCCGATGGCGGTACCCGGCGACCTGCGGATGGCCCGTGCCCTCGGGCCCGTCCTCGTCGCGTCCGCCGTGCTGCTGCTGCCGTTCACCGTGTTCAGCACGTTCCTCGTGCCCATCGCCGACACGACCGGCGGCGGCGTGGCGGTGGTCGGCGGGCTGCGCGGGCTCGGCGGGCTGGCCGCGCTGCTGGTGGGTGCCGCGCTGGCCCCGCTGCTGGACCGGGTGCCCCGGCTGCGGGCGGCGGCGGGGGGTCTCGTGCTGCTCGCGGTCGGCTCGCTGGTCGGCGCGGTCGCCGAGTTCGCCGCGGTGGTGGTGTTCTGCCTGGTGGTCGGGGCGGCCATGGCGGTGCTCGGGCCCGCGCTCGGCGCGGCGGCGGCCGACCGGTTCGACGGACCCGCCGCCGGCCGCGCGGCGACGCTGGTCACCGCCACCCAGTCGCTGACCGCGATGCTCGCCGCGCCCGTGGTGGCGCTGCCCGCCGTGCTGTGGGGCTGGCGCGGCGACCTGGTGGCCATCGCGGTGGTCGCGGTCGTGCTCGCCGCCGTCCTGGCCCGCCGGCCCGCCGCGCCCGCGCCCGCCGCCGAACGGGTCGGCTACCTGGCCGCGTTCCGCGCGCTGGCCCACGTGCGCCCGCTGCTCGCCGTCGCCCTGCTGCGCACCGCCGCGTTCATGGGCTACCTGTCGTACCTGGCCGCGTTCTACGACGAGCGGTTCGACCTGGCGCCGGGGCCGTTCGCGCTGGTCTGGACGCTCAGCGGCACGTCGTTCTTCCTCGGCAACCTGCTGTCGGGCCGGTACGTCGGCGCGGGGCGCGCGGCGGCCAGGCCGGTGCTGCTGTGCGCGCTGGTGTGCGCCCTGCTCGCCGTGGTGGCCGTCTTCCACGTGCACGCCCTGGCGTTCGCGCTGGTGCTCACCGCCGTCCTCGGCGCGAGCCACGCCACCGCCGCCGCGTGCCTCGTCACGCTCCTCGTCGAGCGCGCGGGCGCGTCGCGCGGCGCGGCCCTCGGCGTGCACGGCGCGGCCATGAGCGTCGGCACGTTCGCGGGCGCGGCGGCCGGGGGCGTCGGCCTCGGCGTTGCCGGGTTCACCGGCGCGGCGGTCGCGTTCGGCGCGCTCACCGCGGCGGCGGTGCTCGTGGCGCTGCGGGTGGACGCGCGCCCGGTCAGCTGAGCCGCTGCCCGCGCGTCCCGGCGAGCCGCCCCCGGCGCAGGGCGGGTGCGCCGCCCTCCACGCCGTCGGCCATCCCGCGCAGCTGTTCGAGGGCGGCGTCCTCGCCGCTCACCCGGGGTTCCCAGCCCAGCTCGACGCGGGCCCGGGTGGTGTCCACGACCGGCGACCTCAGGCCGACGTCGAACCAGCCCGGCGACGCGCGCAGCACCCGCAGCCGCCACAGGGCGCTCACCGCCGCCCGCACCAGGCCGGTCGGCACGGGCAGCGCGCGTGCGCCGAAGAGGGCGGCCAGGTCGTCCGCGGTGAACACCGGGTCGGCGGCGACGTTGAACGCGCCGCTCGCCCGCGCCCGCAGCACCCGCACCACCGCGTCGCCCACGTCGTCGGCGTGCACGAACTGCACGCGCAGGTCCGAGGGCAGCGGCAGCACGGGCAGCGCGCCGCGCTCGACCAGCCGGAGCAGCCACTGCGGCACGACCGGGTCGAAGAACAGCGCGAGGAAGCTCGCCGACGCCTCGCGCTGCGCGACCAGCGTGGGCCGCACCGAGGCGACCGCGATCTCCGGGTTCTCGGTGGCGAACCGCCGCAGCTCCGCCTCCACCTCGGCCTTGCCCTGGCCGTAGACCGAGCCGGGCACGCCCGTCGCGGGCCACGTCTCGTCCACCGGCTCCGCGCCCGCCGGGCCGTACACGGCGATCGACGACGCGTGCACCACGTGCGGCACGCCCGCCCGCCTCGCCGCGTCGAGCACCCCGAGCGTGCCCGCGTAGTTGGTGCGGTGCAGCAGCCCGGCGTCGCGCAGCGGCTGGAACATCCACGCCAGGTGCACGACGGCGTCCGCGCCCGGCAGCACCTCGTCGAGCACCGCCCGCGACCGGCTGTCGGCCAGGTCGCACCGGTGCCACACGGCGCTGTCGTACGGCGGCACGGGGTCGGGCGGGCGCCTGCACAGGCCCACCACCTCGTGCCCTCCCTCGGCGGCCAGGGCGCGCAGCACGCCCGTTCCCACGTTGCCGGATGCCCCGGTGATCACGATCCTCACGTCGGCGGGCTACCCCGTCCGGCCGGGCGCACGCTCAACTCACCGGATCGAGGACGACCACGCCCCACCGGCGTCCACCGCCCGAGGGGACCTCGACCACCTCGGCCCGGTGCGTCAGGTGCTCACCGGCCCGCCGGTAGAACCGCAGCTGCGTGCGCCGACCCAGCCACCGCCAGCCCGTGCGCACCCACCACGGCGCGCGGGGGTGCAGCTGCGAGTAGCTGCGCGCCAGGAACTCCACCTCACCCGACCGGTGGTGCTTGACCAGCTCGTAGTCGACGCGGCCGCGCTCCAGGTGCCCGCGCAGCGTCTCGTAGCTCCAGCCCCACGTGGTCCGCTCGTCGTCGGCGTCGTCGCGCACGGCCGTGATCCGCACGCCCATCAGGAACCGCAGCCCCGGCAGGCGGGCCTCCAGCAGCACGTCCCGCCCGAGCAGGGGCGTGCCGCGCAGGTAGTGGCCGCGCACCACCTCCGGCGGCGTGAACCCGTACTCCTCGATCACCTCGCGGGCCCGCGCCCACAGCCCGCCGTCCTCCGGCGTGCCCGCCGCCTCGCGCCCGAGCACGCGCCGGTGCACGTCGAACACCCACCCGTCCGGCCCGACCTCGGCCGGGTCGTAGTTCAGCTCCCGGCCGCGCAGGGACCGCACCGCGGCCACCACGTCCAGCCCACCCGCGTCCGTCCCACCGGCCACCCTCACCCGCACGGCGCCACCTCCGCCACGCGGGTTGCCGGGGGAGTTGGTCCGAAACCGCGTTTGGCGCGGAGGGGAACGGGTAGTCGGCCGGGCGAGGAGGTGGGTGACGTGCGCGAACAGGAATCCGACTTCGACGACGCGCCCGTGCTCGGCCTCCAGCGGTACGTGCGGGCCGTGGCGGTGGCGATGGGTGTGACCGGCGAGTGCTCCTTCGTGGAGCCCGGACCGCCCGCCGGCGCCTACCTGGCGGTGGAGGGGCACGCGCCGACGTTCCCCGGCCGCGACATCGCGCTGGTGTGGGACGAGGAGCGCGGCTGGGCGGTGGCGGTGGAGACGCGGGCGGGCGACGACCTGGCCGTGCTCGCCCACCTCGGCGGCGAGGTCCTGCCGCGACCGGCCGAGGTGCGCGAGTTCGTGGACGCGCTCCTGCGGGGCGAGCACCCCGGCGACCCGCGCCCGATCCGGTTGCGCACGGTGGGCGCGGACGACGACCTGCTGGTCAGGTTGAGCGGCTACCCGGCCTGACCGCCGGCGCCCCACCCGTCCTGGCCCCGGGAGTCGACCCCGGCCTCCGCCGACCCGGTCACCCGGCGGTACACGCCCGCCGTCGCGTGGGCGATCCGGTGCACGTCGTAGCGCGACCCGGCCCGGTCGATGCCCGCCGAGCCCTGCGCGCCCCGGCGGGCCGGGTCGGCCAGCAGCGGGCGCAGGGTGCGGACCAGGGCGGTCGCGTCGTTGGGCGGCACGAGGACCCCGGTGACGCCGTCCACGACCACGTCGCGCAACCCGCCGACCGAGGCGGCGACGACCGGCAGCCCGCACGCCATCGCCTCCAGCGGCAGGGTGCGGGCCGTGCCGTCCCACGTGGTGCACAGCGCCAGGTCGGCGGAGCGCAGCAGCGAGGGCATCGCGGCCCTGCTCACCCGGCCGACGAGCCGCACGCGGTCGGCGACGTCCACCTCGCGGGCGTGCTCGCGCAACCGGTGCACCTCGGCGGGGGCGCCGCCGAGGACGACGAGCTCCGCGTCCCACACCGAGCGCAGCGCGCTGATCGGCTCCTCGGCGCCGTCCGCGGTCACCACGATCCGGTGCGGCAGCGACCGCGCGAGCCGCGGGCCGTCCGGGGTGAACCGCCGCACGTCCACGGCCGGCGGCACCAGCGTGATCCGCCGCCGGGGCACGCCCGCGCCCACCAGGTCGGCCACCTCCTCGCTCGACGAGGCCACCACGGCCTTGGCCTCCCGCCCTATCAGCCGTTCGGCCGTCACCCGTTGGGACGGCACGGCCGGTCCGCCGCGCCGCTCGACACCGCCCAGTTCGTAGAAGCTCTGCACCACCGGCACGTCGATGCGCCGCGCGGCGAGCACGGACGGCAGCCCCGACGTCCAGGAGTGCGCGTGCACCACCTCGGGCGGGTCGGCCCGCCACCACCCGCGCAGCACGCGGGTGAAGTCCTCCAGGTGGGGCAGCAGCTCGTCCTGCCCGACCGGTCCCGGCGGCCCGGCGGGGATGGTGTGCACGGCGAACCCGTGCGCGGTGCGCACCACTTCCGGCTGCTCCGCGGAATCGCGGCGGGTGTGCACCACCACCTCGTCGCCGCGCTTGGCCAAGGCCGCGGCCAGTTCGGCCACGTGCACGTCCTGGCCACCTGCTTCGGCGTCGGACAGCACCGCCAGGGGGTTGGCGTGCGCGGACACCACGGCGATCTTCACGGGTCAGCCTCCAGCCTTGCGACACGAGTGTCAGGCCGGCTGTGGTCTCAACCTCGTCCAGCACCCTTCCCGGAACCGTACAAGCAATCAGGAGGGGTGGACGGGTGAAACTTCCGGCGTCGCGGGTACCTCACGGCCATGCGGGTGGTGGTGCTCTCGGACACGCACGCGCCGCGCCGGTGGAAGTCGTGCCCGCCCGCCGTGGCGGCGCACCTGCGCCGCGCGGACGCGGTCCTGCACGCCGGTGACGTCTGCGTCGCCCCGGTGCTGGACGAGTTGGCGCAGTACGCGCCGCTCACCGTCGTGCGCGGCAACAACGACGGCCCGGACGTGGCCGCCTGGGGCGCGCCCGAGGAGGTCGAGCTGGAGCTGGCCGGGCTGCGGGTGGCGATGGTCCACGACAGCGGCCAGGCGACCGGGCGCACCGCGCGGATGCGCCGCCGGTTCCCCCGCGCGGACCTGGTGGTGTTCGGGCACTCGCACATCCCGATGGACGTCACCGGCGACGGCGTGCGCGTGTTCAACCCCGGTTCGCCCACGGACCGCCGCCGCCAACCGCACGGCACGGTCGGGCTGCTGCACGTCGAGGACGGCGCGCTGCTCGACGCCCGGATCGTCGAGGTCACCTGACCCCCGGACGCGCCACCGCCGCCCCCGGACGCGCCACCGGCACCCCCGGACGCGCCACCGGCACCCCCCGGACGCGCCACCGGCACCCCCGAGCGCGCCGCGCGCCGCCGGATAGGCTGATCGGGTGGCGGGGGCGACGCGGCGGAGCGGGGACGAACGGCGGGCGCGGGTCGGCCTGGGGACGATCGTCCGCGAGTGGGGGCGCATCGGGTGCCTCGGCTTCGGCGGGCCGCCCGCGCACATCGCGATGCTGCGCGACCTGTGCGTCACCCGGCGCGGGTGGCTCACCGAGCGGGAGTTCGAGGACGGCGTCGCGGTCACCAACCTGCTGCCCGGCCCCGCCTCGACGCAGCTGGCGATCCTGTGCGCGTGGCGGTTGCGCGGCGTGCCCGGCGCCGTGCTCGGCGGCGTCTGCTTCATCGTGCCGGGCCTGGTGCTGATCCTCGCGCTCGCCGCGCTGTTCCTCGCCGACGACGCGCCGGCGTGGGTGCTCGGCGCGGCGGCCGGCGCGGGCGCGGCCGTGCCCGCGGTCGCGGTGCACGCGGCGTGGGGCCTGGTCCCGGGCAGTCGGCACCGGGCGGGCGCGTCGCGGGCGGCCCGGCTGCGCTGGGTGCTGCACCTGCTCGCCGGCGGCGTGGCCGCGGCGCTCACCGGCCCCTGGCTGGTGCTGGTGCTCCTGGTGTCGGGCGCGGTGGAGGTCGGGGCGCGGACCGCGCCGGGCCGGCGCGCGGCGTGGCCCGCGGTGCTCGCGCTGCCCGCGGTCGGCGGCGGGCTCGGCGCGGTGGCCTGGGTGGCGGCGAAGGTCGGCGCGCTCTCGTACGGCGGCGGGTTCGTGATCATCCCGATGATGCGCCAGGACGCCGTGCACACCTACGGGTGGATGTCGGACGCCCAGTTCCTCAACGCGGTGGCGCTGGGCCAGATCACCCCGGGTCCGGTCGTGCAGACCGTCGCGGTGGTCGGCTACGCCGCCGCCGGGCTCGGCGGCGGGCTGCTGGCCGCGTTCGTCGCGTTCGCGCCGTCGTTCGCCATGGTGGTCGCGGTCGGGCCGAGGCTGGAGCGCCTGCGCGACAACGCCCGCGCGCAGGCGTTCCTGACCGGCGCGGGCGCCGCCGCGATCGGCGCGATCGGCGGGTCGACCCTCCCGCTGGCCTGGTCGCTGCACCAGCCGTGGCAGTTCGCGCTGCTCGGCGCGGCCCTGCTGTGGCTGCTCGCGCTCAAGCGCGGCGTGGTGAGCGCCCTGCTGCTCTCCGGTGCGGTCGGCGTGCTGGTCGCCGTGCTCTGACGGCGACCAGCACACCGGTCGGCCCGCGAGGACCAGTCCCGGTCGGGTCAGCCCATCGCGGCGCGCAGCGAGGCCGGGCGCATGTCCGTCCACACCTCGTCGACGTGCGCCGAGCACTCGTCCTTGGTGCCCTTCTTGCCCTCGAAGCGCCACCCGGCGGGCACGTCGTGGTGCGCGGGCCACAGCGAGTACTGGCCCTCGTCGTTCACGAGCACCTGGTAGCTGATGTCGTCCCTCATGCGTCCTTCTCCTCAGTGACTGGAACCGCTCCGTACCCGCGCAGGGTCGGGTTGACCGTGACGACCACGGTGATCAACAGGATGCCCACCGCGCACACCGCGACCGCGGTGCGCGCGGACAGGACTTCGGTCAGCAGGCCGCCGACCAGGGGACCCAGCGTCCCCGCCAACCCGATGACGACCGCCATCACGCCGCTCAGCCGGCCGCGCAGCGCGTCCGGGGTGAGCAGCAGCTGGTGCGTGCCGATCGTCGTGTTGGCGGTGGGCGCCAGGAACGTCATCAGGGCGAACAGGCCGCCCAGCAGGAAGGGCGAGTCGACCAGCAGGGCGACCGGGGTGAGCAGGGCCAGCACCCAGAACACCGAGGCGATCGACCGGAACGGCCCGAGCGCCCGGTGCAGCCACGGCGCGGCCAGCGCGCCCAGCACGCCCCCGACGCCGAGCATCGCGGCCATCACCCCGATCGCGGCCGACGACGCGCCACCGCGCTGCACCAGGACGATCACCACCAGGTAGAACGCGGTGAAGAACAGGTTCAGCACCACCGCGCACAGCGCCGTCACCCGGATCTCGGCGCGCGACCACACCCACCGCAGGCCCTCACCGATCTCCCGCACCATGTGCGGCCGCGCCGCGACCCGCTCGCTCGGCGGCACCCGCATGAACAGCAGCGCCACGAACGCCACCACGTGCGTCACCATGTCCACCAGGAACGGCAGCCACCGCGTGACCGCGAACAGCAGGCCGCCCAGGGCGGTGCCGGACATCTGGCCGAGCGAGGACCGCGCCGTGTTGAGCGCGATCGCGGTCCCGAGCTGCGACTCCGGCACCAGCCGCGTCAGGCTGGCGTCCTCGGCGGGTTCGAACAGCGCCCGGCACACGCCGAGCACCACGGCCACGGCGACCATGTGCGCCACCGTGACCGTGCCCGTCCACACGCTCGCCACGAGCCCGCCGAGCGCCAACACCCGTGCCGCCTCGCAGCACAGCATGATCCTCCGCCGGTCCCAGCGGTCCGCCAGCGCGCCCGCCGGCAGCCCGGCCACGAGCTGCGCGGCGGCGTCCGAGGCCAGGACCAGGCCGGACATGGCGGGCGACCCGGTGACCGCGAGCACCAGCAGGGGGAACGCGATCATCGAGGCGCTGAACCCGACCTCGGCCAGCGCCTGACCGCCCCACAGCAGGGTGAAGTTCCGGTTGCGCGCCAACGACGTCGTCACAGCGCACCCCGGCAGTCCGCCGCGATGGCCCGCAGCGCCTCGGCGAAGTCGGCCACGACCGCCCCGATCTCCTCCGCCGGGTGCACCTCCGGGTGGTAGTAGAAGGTGAAGCCCAGCGTGCGCCCGGCCTCGCCGACCACGTCCACCAGGTGCTCGCCGACGTCCGCCGGGTCGTGCTCCTGGCCGATCGACGGCAGCACCGACCGGTACAGCCCGGTCGCGTCGTCCGACCCGCCGTCGAACTGCCCGAGGTAGTTGAACGACACCGCGGGCCGCCCGGCGTCCGGCACCCGGCCGTGCCGGCGCAGCGCGCCGTAGCCCAGACCGTTGCCCGGCACCGACCGCAGCTGCCGCCGCACCGCCTTCACGCGGTCGCGCCAGCTGCCGTCCGGCAGGTCCAGCGCCACCGGGAACACCGTGGTGAACCAGCCGACCGTGCGCGACAGGTCCACGTCGAGCACGTCCTCGCGCCCGTGGCCCTCCATGTCGACCACGACCCGCGACGAACCCGTCCACCGGGCCAGCGCGTGCGTCAGCGCCGCGAGCAGCACGTCGTTGATCCGGGTCCGGTAGGCGACCGGCGCGCCGCGCAGCAGGGCGTCGGTGTCCTCCTCGGACAGCTCCACGCTGAGCGAGTCGGTGCCGCCCGCGGGCGGCGGGGAGGCCGGGAACGGCGTGCTCCAGTGCTCGACCTCGCCGTCCAGCCCGCCGTCGAGGACGTGGGCCTCCAGCCGTCGCGCCCACTCCTGGTACGACGTGGTCTTCGCGCCCAGGTCGCCCCCCGCGTAGGCGGTCCCCAGGTCGTCCAGCAGCACCCGCCACGACACGCCGTCCACCACCAGGTGGTGCGCGACCAGCAGCAGCCGCGGCCGGTCGCCGGTGAACAGCACGGCCCGGAACAGCGGACCGGCCGCCAGGTCGAACGAGGCGTGGACCTCGTCCGCGACCTCCTCCGCCCGGTCGTCGCCCGCCACGACGGTGAGCACGTCGGTCACCGCGGACAGGTCCTCGTTGCGCTGCCGCCACACGCCGTCCACGACGGTGAACCGCAGCCGCAGCGCGTCGTGGTGCGCCACGAGCACCCGCAGCGCCCGGCGCAGCGCCTCCACGTCGACCGCCGGGTCCAGCTCCACCAGGTGCGACTGGTTGAAGTGGTGCGGGCTGCGCCGCCCCGAGTGCAGGAACCAGTGCTGGATGGGCGTCAGCGGCACGTCGCCGACGACCGGCGCGCGGTCCGCGTCGGAGGCGACCTCCACCTCCACGTGCGGCGCGAGCGAGGCCACCGTCTGGTGCACGAACAGGTCGCGGGTGGCGAACCGGTAGCCGGCCTGCCGGGACCGCGCCACGACCTGCATGCTCAGGATCGAGTCGCCGCCCAGGGAGAAGAAGTTGTCCTCCACGCCCACCTTCGGCACGCCCAGCACGTCCGCCCACACCCGCGTCAGCGCCTCCTCGACGGGACCGGTCGGCGCGACGTACCCGACGCCGACGGCCGCCCCGAAGTCCGGCTCGGGCAGCTTCGCCCGGTCCACCTTGCCGTTCGCGCTCATCGGCAGCGCGTCCAGCGGCACGAACGCCGACGGCACGAGGTAGTCGGGCAGCGACTCGCCCAGGAACTCCCGCAACCCCTCCACCCGGCCCACCACGTAGGCCACGAGCCGCTTGTGACCGCCCGCGTCGGCCCGCGCCACCACGACCGCCTCGCGGACGTCCGGGTGCCGCAGCAGGGCCGTGCCGATCTCGCCCAGCTCCACCCGGAACCCGCGGATCTTGACCTGCTCGTCGGCGCGGCCCAGGTACTCCAGCTCGCCGTCGGCGTTCCAGCGCACCACGTCGCCCGTGCGGTACATGCGCGATCCGGGCGCGCCGAACGGGTCGGCGACGAACCGCTCCGCCGTCAGCCCCGGCCGGTCCAGGTAGCCGCGCGCCAGGCCGACGCCGGACACGTACAGCTCACCGGCCACGCCGACCGGCACCGGTTGCAGCGCGCCGTCCAGGACGCGCACCCGCGTGCCGGGGATCGGCCGCCCGATCGGCGGCGCGTCGTCACCGGGCTCCAGCGGCCCGCTCCACGACGTGACCACGGTCGACTCGGTCGGCCCGTAGGCGTTGATCAACCGGCGGCCGGGCGCCCAGCGGCGCACCAGCTCGGCCGAGCTGGCGTCGCCGCCCACGACGACCGTGCGGAACGACGGCAGCTCCACGTCCGGCACGGTGGCCAGCGCGACCGGCGGGATCAGCGCGTGCGTCACGCCGAACCCGTTCACCACGTCCGCCAGCTGGTCGCCCAGCAGCGGACCGGGCGGCGGCACGACCATCGCCGCGCCCGCGGGCCACGCCATGCACAGCTCCAGCACGGAGGCGTCGAAGCTGGGGGAGGAGAACTCCAGCACCCGGTCGCCCGGCCGCACGTCGAAGTGCGCCACCTCGGCCGCCGAGAACGTCGCCAGCCCCGCGTGCGACACCACGACGCCCTTCGGCCGCCCGGTCGAGCCGGACGTGTAGATCACGTACGCCGGGTGCTCCGGCCGCACCGCCACACCGGGGTCCGTGTCCGGTCCGGTCACCTCGACCGGGCCGTCCAGCACCACCAGCGGGCGGGCGTCGTCGAGCATGAACGCGATCCGCTCCGCCGGGTAGTCCGGGTCGACCGGCAGGAACGCGGCGCCGGACTTGAGCACCGCCAGCTCGGCCACCAGCAGGTCCACCGAGCGCGGCATCCGCAGCGCGACGACCTGCTCCGGACCGGCACCCAGGCCGATCAGGTGGTGCGCCAGCCGGTTGGCCCGCGCGTTCAGCTCGGCGAACGTCACGTCCGCCGCGCCGGTCAGCGCCAGGGCGTCCGGCGTCCGGGCCACCTGCGCCTCGACCAGCTCCACCAGCCCCGGCCCGTCCAGGGCGGGCCCGCCGTCGCCCCACGCGTCGAGCAGCGCGCGCTCGGCGTCGGGCAGCACGGGCAGCGCCCACACCGGGCGGTCCGCGTCCTCGGCGATCCCGGCCAGCAGCACGGTCAGGTGCTCGGCCAAGCGGGCCGCCGTGCCCCGGTCGAACAGGTCGGTGTTGTACTCGACCGACCCGTCCAACCCGCCGTCGGGCAGCTCGCTGAACTCCACCGTCACGTCGAACCCGGTGCTGGTCACCTCCTGGGCCACGTCCTCGGCGACCAGGTCGGCGAAGCCCTGCGCCCGCGGCGCGTTCTGCAACGCCACCACCGCCTGGAACAGCGGCGTGCGGCTGGTGTCCCGGTCGGGCTGCACCGCGTCCACCACCCGCTCGAAGGGCACGTCCTGGTGCTCGAACGCGTCCAGCGAGGTCCGCAGGGTGCGGACCAGCAGGTCGCGGAAGCCCTCCGCCGGGTCGATCCGCGCCCGCAGCGCCAGGGTGTTGACGAAGAACCCGACCAGGTCCTGCGTCTCCGGCCGCTCCCGGCCGGAGGCCACCGTGCCGATCGCGAAGTCGTCCTGCCCGGACCACCGGTGGAACAGCACCTGGCAGGCCGCGACGAGCGCCGTGAACAGCGTCCCGTCGGCCGACCGGCCCACCTCGCGCAACCGCCGGGCCACGTCGGCGGGCACCGCGAACTCCAGCCGGGCGCCGGCCGTCGTCTGCACCGGCGGCCGGGGCCGGTCGGTGGGCAGCTCCAGCGCGGGCACCCCGGCCAGCTCGTCCCGCCAGAAGTCGAGCTGCGCGTCCAGCGGCTGCTCGCGCTGCCAGGCGGCGAAGTCGGCGTACCGGATGGGCAGCGGCGGCAGGTCCTCACCGGCGTAGAGCGCCGCCAGGTCGGACACCATCACGCCCGCCGACCAGCCGTCGGTCACGATGTGGTGCATCGTCAGCGCCAGCACGTGGTCGTCCGGCGCGTGCCGCACCACCACCGGCCGGAACAGCGGGCCGGCCGCCAGGTCGAACGGCTCCACCGCGGGCATCGCGTCCAGCACCGGCAGCTCGACCGGCGCGGCCGGATGCACCTCGCGCACCGGCAGCCCGTCCACCGCCGGGAACGTCGTGCGCAGCTCCTCGTGCCGCTCGACCAGCGCGGTCAGCGCCCGCGCCAGCCTCGGCACGTCCAGCTCGCCCCGCAGCCGCACCGCCAGCGGCGTCGCGTACTCCGTGCCGCCCGGCGCGAACTGGTCGAGGAACCACAGCCGCTGCTGCGCGAAGGACAACGGCACCTCGCCCGCCGCCCGCCCGATGGCCGTGCCGGTCGGCGCGGTCAGCCGGCCGGCGAGCGCGGCCACCGTCGGGTGGTCGAACAGGTCGCGCGGTGACAGGTCGAACGCCGACCGCAGCCGCGACACCACGCGGATGCTGGAGATGGAATCGCCGCCGAGGGCGAAGAAGTTGTCCTCCGCGCCCACCGCGTCGAGCCCCAGCACCTCGGCCCACACGTCCGCGACCCGCCGCTCGGCCTCGGTGCGCGGAGCGACGTACCCGCCGGCCACCGAGGCGTCCCGCTCGGGCGCGGGCAGCGCGGCCCTGTCCAGCTTGCCGTTGTTGTTGAGCGGCAACTCCTCCAGCGACACGTACGCGGCGGGCACCATGTAGTCGGGCAGCGACCGCGCCGCGTGGCCCCGCAGGACGGCGGCGTCGACCTCGGCGCCCTCGACGGGCACGTAGTAGGCGACCAGCCGGTCCTCCCGCACGACCACCGCGACCCGCGCCACGGCGGGGTGCGAGGTCAGCACGGCGTCGATCTCGCCGAGTTCGATGCGGAAGCCGCGGATCTTGACCTGTTGGTCCGCTCGGCCGAGGTAGTGCAGGACGCCGTCGCCCCATCGGGCGAGGTCGCCGCTGCGGTACATGCGGGTGCCGGGTGCGCCGAACGGGTTCGCGACGAAGCGGGACGCGGTGAGGCCGGGGCGTCGGAAGTAGCCCCTGGCCAGGCCGGGGCCGGCGACGTACATCTCGCCGGGCACGTTGGGCGGGACGGGGTTGAGGTCTTCGTCGAGGACGTAGATGCGCAGGTCGGGCATCGCCACGCCGATGCTGCCGTCGGCTTCGGTGTAGGTGACGTGGACGGTGGTTTCGGTGATGCCGTACATGTTGATCAGCGCGCCGGGGCCGTCCCAGCCCTCCAGCTTGTGCACGTCGAGCGCCTCGCCGGCGAAGATGGTGCAGCGGAGCCGCAACCCCGCTGTCTCCTCCGGGATGAGCTGGTAGAACGCCGAAGGTGTCTGGCTGAGGATGGTGACGCCCTCGTCGGCGAGCAGCTTGGCGAAGTCGCGTGGCGACCGCGACACGGCGTGCGGCACCACGACGAGCCGGCCGCCGTGCAGCAGCGCGGCCCACAGTTCGAAGACGGAGACGTCGAAGGCGTAGCTGTGGAAGAGGCTGACGACGTCGTCGGGTCCGAGGCCGAACCAGTGGTCGGTGGCGGAGAACAGGCGTACCACGTTGCCGTGCGGGATCACCACGCCCTTGGGCCGTCCGGTCGAGCCGGAGGTGTAGATGACGTAGGCGGCGTTGTCCGGGCGCAGCGGGACCTCCGGCGCGGTGGCCGGATAGGCGGTGAGGTCGGGCAGCTCGGACAGGGTGGCCACGGGCTGGGCGTCGGCGATCGTGGCGGTGATCCGCTCGGGCGGGTAGACGGGGTCGAGCGGCAGGTAGGCGGCGCCGGACTTGAGCACGCCCAGCACGGCGACGACGAGGTCGAGGGAGCGGGGGAACAGCAGCGCCACCATCTGCTCCGGCGCCGCGCCCAGCGACACCAGGTGGTGCGCCAGCCGGTTGGACCGCTCGTCCAGCTCGCGGTAGGTCAGCGCGGCGCCCTCGCAGGTCACCGCCACCGCCTCGGGCGTGCGGGCGGCCTGCGCGGCGAACAACCCGGGGATCGTCGCGCCCGGCTCGCTGACCATGGTGCCGTTCCAGTCGAACAGCACCTGCCGCACCTCGTCCTGCGACAGCCACGGCAGTTCGCGCACGCGCTGCCGGGGGTCCGTGCCGAGCGCGTCGAGCACCCTGGTCAACCGCTCGCCGAGGGAGGTGATGGTGCCCTCGTCGAACAGCCGCGGGTCGTAGGTCAGCTCCACGTGCAGCGAGTCGTCCGCGTACGCCCGCACCGTCAGCGGGTAGGTGGTGGTGTCGAGTGCCTCGACCGGGTGCACCTCGGGCGAGCCGTCCGGCACGTCGGAGTCCACCGGGTAGTTCTCGAACGCGAGCAGGCTGTCGAACAGCCGCGTGCCCGCCCACTGCTGCACCTGCGCCAGCGAGACGAAGTCGAACCGGCGGGACTCGGTCTGCTCCTCCTGGAGGCGGCGCAACCAGTCCACCGCGACCGCGTCGGGCTCCACCACCACGCGCGTGGGCACCGTGTTGATGAACATGCCCACGATCGACTCGACGCCGGGCAGTTCGGCCGGGCGGCCGGACACCGTGCTGCCGAACACCACGTCCCGCTGCCCGGCGGTGCGCGCCAGCGTCAACGCCCACGCGCCCTGCACCAGGGTGTTGACCGTCAGGCCGTGCCCGCGCGCCACCGCGTCCAACCGGTCCGAGGGCAGGTCCAGCACCACCCGGGCGGACGACTCGGCGCGGTGCGCCTCCTCGGACGCGCGGTCGAACGGCAGCGGCGTGCGCGCCTCGACACCCGCCAGCACGCGCCGCCAGTGCTCCTCGGCGGCGGTCTGGTCCTGCTCACCCAGCCACGCCAGGTAGTCGCGGAACGGTCGGCGCGCGGTGGGCTCGGCGCCCGCGTACTCGGCCAGCACGTCGCCGAACACCTGGGGGGTGCTCCAGCCGTCCAGGACCAGGTGGTGGGAGCTCCACAGCAGGTCGACCTCGGTGTCGGACGCGCGCCCGATCACCAGCCGCATCAACGTCGGCGCCGACAGGTCCACACCGGCCGCGGCATCGGCGGCGACCAGTTCGTCCGTCACGTCCGCGTAGGTGATCGGCACCCGCACGCCGCGCCGCACGACCTGCACCGGCTCGTCCAGTCCTTCCCAGACGACACCGGACCGCAGCACGGGGGTGCGGTCCACCACCCGCTGCCACGCCTCGCCCAGCCGGTGCGGGTCGGTCACCCCGGTCAGCCGCACGCGCGTCTGGTTGAAGTACGCCGTGCCCTCGTCCACGAGGTCGTGGAAGAGCATGCCGGCCTGGAGCGGGGTGAGCGGGTAGACGTCCTCCACGTCCTGGTCGACGATCCGGTCGACCTGGTCCTGGGTCAGCCGCGCCAGGGGGAAGTCCGACGGGGTGCGGCCCCACGCGCCCGGTCGGGCGCAGAACTCCGCGATGGCGCGCAGCGCGTCGAGCATGCGGCCGGCCAGGGCGCGCACGCCGGCTTCGTCGTGCGCTTCGGTGGAGTAGTCCCACTCCACCACCAGTTCACCCGCGGACACCGCGGCGGTGATGTCGAGCAGGTGGGAGCGGACCAGGTCGGCGGGCCACTCCCGGCCGTGCTCGGCGTCGGCGATCTCGCCGTCCCACTGGCCCAGGTAGTTGAAGCACACGCGCGGCAGCGCGCCGGTCAGACCGCGGTCGTCGTACCGCAGGGCCTCGTAGCTCAGCCCCTTGTCCGGTACCGCCCGCAGCTGCTCCTTGACCGACTTGAGCGCCGTGCCCCAGTCGACGGAGGCCCAGTCGACGGTGTCCGGGCCGGAGGAGGTCGGAGCACCGACGGGAAGGGTCAGCGCCACCGGGAACTGCGCGGTGAACCAGCCCACCGTGCGGGACAGGTCCACGCCGTCGAACAGCTCCTCGCGGCCGTGGCCCTCCAGCGCCACGAGCGCGCGACCGCCGAACGCCGACGCCAGCGCGGTCAGCAGCAGGTCGTTGACCTGCGTGCGGTACGCCTCGGGCACGGCGGTCAACAGCGCACCGGTCTCCGCCCGGCCCAGCCGCACCGACACGGTGCGCGCGGTGTCCGCCCTCGTGGGCACCGGCTCCTCGGTCGGGACGGCCGCCCAGTGCGGCAGGGCGTCGTCGAAACGGCCGGCGCGCACGTGCTCGTCGAGGCGGCGCGCCCACTCGGCGAACGCCGTGGTGCGCGGGGCCAACCGACCGCCGGCGAGCAGGGTCTCCAGGTCCGACAGCAGGATGCGCCACGAGACGGAGTCCACCACCAGGTGGTGCGCGGTGACGAAGAGCCGCCCGTCGTCGAACAGCACCGCGCGCAGCAGCGGGCCGGTGCGCAGGTCCAGGCTCGTCTTCGCCCGTTCGGCTTCGGTCACCAGGTCGTCCGTCGCCACCCGGAACACCTCGCCGGTCTCGACCTCGACGACCTGCTGCCGCCACACGCCGTCCACCGCGGTGAAGCGGGTGCGCAGCGCGTCGTGGTGGGCGACCAGCGCCCCCACGGCGGCGCGCACCGCGTCCGGGTCGACGTCGCCCAGCTCGACGACCACCGACATGGTGAACCGCGCCAGGGGGCCGTGCTCGGTGAAGAACCACCGCTGCACCGGGGTGAGCGGCACGGGGCCGGTGACGACCTCGTGGGTCCGGCCGGCGTCGTCGGTGACCGCGAGCGCCAGGTCCGAGACGGTCTGCCGGAGGAAGATGTCCTTGGAGGTCAGCCTCAACCCGGCCTGCCGCGCCCGGGACACCACCTGCATGCTCAGGATCGAGTCGCCGCCCAGCGCGAAGAAGTTGTCCCGCGCGCCGACCCGCTCGACCCCCAGCACCTCGGCCCAGATCTCCGCGAGCCGCGCGGGCACGCCCGGCTCCGGCGCCACGTACCCGGCGTCGTCGGTGAACGTCGGCGCGGGCAGCGCCCGCCGGTCCACCTTGCCGCTGGGCGAGGTCGGCAGCGCGTCCAGCGCCACGAACGCCGACGGCACCAGGTAGTCCGGCAGCCGGTCCTTGAGCCAGCCGGCCAGGCCGGTCGCGGTGCCCGTGGTGTAGGCGACGAGCCGCTTGTGGCCGTTGTGCTCGTGCGCCACCACCGCGGCCTGGGTGACGTCGGGGTGGTGCAGCAGCGCCGCCTCCACCTCGGCCGGCTCGATGCGGAAGCCGCGGATCTTGACCTGGTCGTCGTTGCGGCCCAGGTACTCCAGCACGGCCTCCGCCCGATCGCCGGCCCCGCCGGGGCGCACCCAGCGGACGCGGTCGCCCGTGCGGTACATCCGCGAGCCGGGCTCGCCGTGCGGGTCGGCGAGGAACCGGTCGGCGGTCAGGCCGGGTCGGTTCAGGTAGCCGCGCGCGACCTGGGGCCCGGCGATGAACAGCTCGCCGGGCACGCCCACCGGCACCGGGCGCAGGTCCTCGTCCAGCACGCGCGCGACGAGGTTGCGCAGCGGCCGGCCGATCAGCGCCCGGTCGCCGGTGACCGGGGTGGCCACCGCGTCGACCGCGGTCTCGGTGGGGCCGTAGTAGTTGTAGGCGTTCGTGCGCGCCCCGGCCAGCTCGCGCCACAGCGCGGTCGGCAGCGCCTCGCCGCCGAGCGACAGGACCGCCGGCACGTGCTCGCCGGCGAGCAGCCCGGCGGGGATGAGCTGCTGGACGTAGGACGGGGTCAGGTCGAGGAAGTCGATCCGGTGCTCGCGGACGTAGGCGACCAGGGCCTCCGGCTCCAGCCGCACGTCGTCGGTGATGACGTGCAGCTCGTGGCCGCCCGCCATGAGCAGCGGCCCTTCCCAGGACGTGTCGAACGAGAACACCGCGGTCAGCGCGGCCCGCAGGTGCCCGTGCGCGCCGAACGCGCCGTTGTTGTTGTGGAACAGGTTGGCCAGCTGCCGGTGCTCGACCACCACGCCCTTGGGCAGGCCGGTCGACCCGGAGGTGTAGATGACGTACGCCGCCTGGTCGGGGCGCACCTCCACGTCCGGCCGGGTGGCCGGCAGCCCGGTGAGGTCCGGCCAGGTGTCCAGCACCAGCACCGGTCGGGCGTCGCCCAGCAGGTGGTCGACGCGGTCGCGGGGCAGGTCCCGGTCGACCGGCAGGTAGACCGCGCCCGCCTTGTGCACGGCCAGGATCGCCACCACGGAGTCCGCGGAGCGCGGCAGCGACACCGCCACCACCCGCTCCGGTCCGGCTCCCCGCGCGGCCAGGTGGTGCGCCAGCCGGTTGGCCCGCGCGTCCACCTCGGCGAAGGTGAGCCGGGTCGGACCGCACACCAGGGCGGTGGCGTCCGGGGTGCGCGCCGCCTGCTCCTCGAACAGCACGGGGAACGGGGTGGCGGGGACGTCCAGCGGCCCACCGCGGCCGTCGGGCTCGTCGCCGAGCAGCAGGGAGATCTCGGTGAGGGGCCGGTGCGGCTCGGCGGTGACCCCGGCCAGCAGGGTCAGCAGGTGCCGGGACATCCGGTCGACCGTGTCGGCGTCGAACAGGTCGGTGCTGTACTCGACCGCGCCGCGCAGCTCGCCGTCGTGCTCGTCGAACTCGAACGTCAGGTCGCACGTCGCGGTCAGCAGCGGCAGCGGCACCTCCTCGGCCCGCAGGCCGGGCAGCTCGGGCAGCGCGCCGCCGGTGTTCTGGAGCAGCACCATGGCGTCGAACAGGGCGTTGCGGCTCGGGTCGCGGTCCGGCCGCACGGCGTCGACCACCCGCTCGAACGGCACGTCCTGGTGGGCGAACCCGTCGCGCACGGTGGCCCGCACCCCGGTCAGGAGTTCGTCGAACGACCGGCGCCGGTCCACGGTGGACCGCAGCACGACGGTGTTGACGAACAGGCCGACCACGTCGTCCAGCTCGGCCCGCCCGCGCCCGGAGACCGCGGTGCCGACCGCGATGTCGTCCTGGCCGGTGTAGCGGGCCAGCAGCGCCTGCGTGGCGGCCACGAGCGCGGTGAACAGGGTGTCGCCGCGGCGCGCGGCCAGGGACCGCAGCGCCTCGGCCACCGGCGCGGGCACGGTGAACGCGTGCATCGCGCCCGCCCCGCTGCGGACGGCCGGTCGCGGCCGGTCGGTGGGCAGCTCCAGCGGCGGGACCCCGGCCAGCCGCCCGGCCCAGTAGTCCACCGGCGGCGCCTCGTGCCAGGCCGCGTAGTCGACGTACTGGACGGGCAGCGGCGGCAGTTCCCGGCCCGCGTACAGCGCGCCCAGGTCGCGGGCCAGCACGCCGCCGGACCAGCCGTCGGTGACGATGTGGTGCAGGGTCAGCACCAGCACGTGCTCCTCGGGCGACACGCGCACCAGCCGCGTCCGCAGCAGGGGGCCGCGCCGCAGGTCGAACGGGGTGCCGACCTCCTCGCGGAGCACGTCCTCCCAGGAGCCCCCCTCGACGTCCAGCGGCACCCCGCGCGGCTCGTGCACGACCTGCACGCCGTCGTCGAACGTGGTGCGCAGCGACTCGTGCCGGGCCACCAGGCCGTCCAGCGCGCGGCGCAGCGCGTCGACGTCCAGCGGGCCGTGCAGGCGCATCGCCATCGGGGTGAGGTACTCGGTGCTGTCGGGCTCGAACTGGTCCAGGAACCACAGCCGCCGCTGGGCGGGGGACTGGAGGTGGACGCCACCGCGCGGGATCACCGGGATGGCGTCCACCGCCGTCGTCCCGGAGATCGCGGTGGCGAGCCCGGAAACCGTGGGGTGTTCGAACAGGGCGCGCGGCGACAGCTGCACGCCGAAGGCGGCGCGCAACCGGGAGGTCACGCGGATGCTGAGGATCGAGTCGCCGCCGAGGGTGAAGAAGTCGTCCTCCGCGCCGACCCCGTCCACGCCGAGCACGTCGGCCCAGACACCGGCGACGACGCGCTCGGCGTCGGTGCGGGGCGCGACGTGCTCCCGCGCGCGGATCGGCTCGTGGTCGGGCAGCGCCCGGCGGTCCACCTTCCCGTTGCGGCTCAGCGGCAGCTCGTCGAGCACCACGAACGCCGCCGGGACCATGTAGTCGGGCAGTTCGCGCCCCGCCAGCCCGCGCAGGTCCGCCACGTCGGGCGCGCCGGCGCCCGCCGTCGCCGGCACGACGTAGGCGACCAGCCGCTTGGCGCCCCGCTCGTCCTGGCGGGGGACCACCACGGCCTCGGCGACCGCCGGGTGCCCGGCCAGCACCGCCTCGACCTCGCCCAGCTCGACGCGGAAGCCGCGGATCTTGACCTGGTCGTCGGCGCGGCCGACGAACTCCAGCTCGCCCCGCGCGGTCCAGCGCACCAGGTCGCCGGTGCGGTACATGCGCCCGCCCGCCGGGGAGCCGAACGGGTCGGCGACGAACCGGGACGCGGTGAACCCGGGCCGGTCGAGGTAGCCGCGGGCCAGGCCGGTGCCCGCGACGAACAGCTCGCCGACGACGCCCGGCGGCACGGGCCGCAGGTCCTCGTCGAGCACGTAGGCGCGCATGCCGTCCAGCGGCGTGCCGATCGGCACCGGCTCCGGCACCGGCCCGGCCGCGGTGAGCACCCGCCGGGAGGCGAACGTGGTGGTCTCGGTGGGGCCGTAGCCGTCCACCACGGTGATCCCCGGGCAGGCGTCCAGCACCCGCCGGACCGCCGCGGCGGGCACCACGTCACCGCCGGTCCACACCTGGCGCAGGCCCGCCAGGCAGTCCGGCGCCTCCTGGGACACCGCGCGGAACAGACCGGCGGTCAGCCACAGGGAGGTGACACCGCCGTCGGCCACGACCCGGCGCAGCACGTCGGCGTCGAGGTCGCCGGGCGGGGCCACCACCACCGCGCCGCCGCGCAGCAGCGGCACCCACAGCTCGTAGGTGGAGGCGTCGAACGCCTGCGGCGAGTGCAGCAGGACCCGCTCGTGGTCGTGGTCGAAGGCCCGGTCGAACGCCAGGCCGACCACGTCGCGGTGCCGCACCGCCACGCCCTTCGGCGTGCCGGTGGAGCCGGACGTGTGCATGACGTAGGCGAGGTTCTCCGGGTGCACCTCGACGCCGGGGTCGGTGTCCGGCTCGTCCGGGGTCCCGCCGAGCGGCACCACGGGCCCGTCGTGGACCTCCCGTGCCGCGTCGGCCCAGCCGGTGTCCGCCAGCAGCACCGAGGCCGAGGTGTCGGACAGCAGCAGGCGGAGCCGGTCGCGCGGCGCGCGGGTGTCCAGCGGCACGCAGGCGCCACCCGCCTTGGCGACCGCGAGCACGCCCACGACCAGCTCGACCGACCTGCTCGCGAGCAGGCCGACCCGGTCGTCCGGGCGCACGCCCAGCCGCACCAGGGCGTGCGCCAGCCGGTTGGCCCGCGCGTCCAGCTCGGCGTAGTCCAGGGTCGTGTCCCCGCACACCACCGCCGGGGCGTGCGGTGCGCTCCGGACCCGCGCGGCGAACGCGGCGGGGATGCTCGTCACCGGGCCGCCCGCGCCGGTGTCGTTCCAGTCGACGAGGACCGCGCGCAGTTCCTCACCGGTGGCCATCGGCAGGGCCCGGACCGGCCGGTCGGCGTCCTCGGCGACCCCGCGCAGCAGCACCCCGAGGTGGGTGGCGAGCCGGCGCGCGGTGGTCTCGTCGAACAGGGCGGGGTCGTAGAGCAGCCGGGCGTCGAGGCGGTCGGTCAGGTGCGCCACGAGGGTCAGGGCGAAGTTGGCGCCCTCCTCGGCGGTCACCTCGCCCACCCGCACGCCGGTGGCCTCGGTGACCTCGCTGAGCGGGTAGTTCTCGAAGACCACCGCGCTGTCGAACAGCCGCGTGCCCGCCCACTGCCGCACCTGCGCCAGCGACACGAAGTCGAACCGCCGCGACTCGCTCTGGGCGGTCTGGAGCTCCCGCAGCCAGGCGGACGTGCGGGCGTCGCCGTCCACGACGACCCTGGTGGGCACGGTGTTGATCAGCATGCCGATCATGGACTCGACGCCGGGCAGCTCGGCGGGCCTGCCGGACACCGTGCTGCCGAACACGACGTCCCGCTCACCCGAGTGGCGGGACAGCAGCAGCGCCCACAGGCCCTGCACCACGGTGTTGACGGTCAGGCCGTGGCGCCGCGCGGTGTCGTGCAGCGCCGTCGACTCCGCGGTGGTCAGCGACAGCCGGACCACGCCGGTCCGGTCGCGGGCACCGGCGTCGCGCCGGTCGTGGTGCCCCTCGGCGGGCACCCGGTCGAACGGCAGCGGCGTCGTGCCCTCCACGCCGGACAGCAGCGACCGCCAGTGCGACTCGGCCTCGGCCGGGTCCTGCTCGGCCAACCAGCCCAGGTAGTCGCGGAACGGCCTGCGCAGGGGCAGCGCGGGGGCGTCACCGCCGGTGATCGCGCGGTAGTGCTCCAGCACCTCGGCGAACACCTGGGCGGTGCTCCAGCCGTCCAGCAGGACGTGGTGCGAGACCCACACGACCTCCACGCGGTCCTCGGCCAGCGGGGTGATCCCCACCCGCATCAACGGCGCGGTCGAGAGGTCCAGCTCCGCCGGGTCGAACCGGTCGGACAGCTCGTCGGCGCCGCCCACGGCCAGCTCGACGTCGCGGTGCACCACCTGCACGGGCTCGTCCACGCCCTCCCACACCACGCTGGTGCGCAGCACGGGCGTGCGGTCCACGACCCGCTGCCACGCCTCGCGCAGCGCGGCCGGGTCGGTCACGCCGTCGAGCACGATCCGCATGCGGTCCACGTACGCGCCGGGCTCGACCAGGCTGTGGAACACCATGCCCGCCTGGAGCGGGGTCAGCGGGTAGACGTCCTCGACGTCGGGCCCGGCCAGCGCGTCCACCTGGTCCTGGGTGAGGCGGGCCAGCGGGAAGTCGGACGGCGTGCGCCCGCCCGCGCCGGGCTCGGCGCAGTGCGCCACGATCTCGCGCAGCGCCTCGACGACCCGGTCGGCGAGCCGCCGCACGGTCGCCGCGTCGTGCACCAGCTCGGAGTACTCCCAGGTCAGCTCCAGCTCGCCGTCCTCGACCAAACCGGTCACGTCGAGCAGGTGGCTGCGCCGCCCGGTGGTCGGCACGTCCTCGCCGACCGACCCGCCGCGCGCCCGGTAGAAACCGCCGTCGGCCACGTCGAAGCGGCCGTGGTAGTTGAACGACACCTCGGGCAGCGCCCGGTAGCCCAGGGCCTCGTAGCTCAGGCCGCGGTGCGGCACGGCCCGCAGGGCTTCCTTGACCGCCTTGAGCGTGCGGTCCCACCCGTCGTGCACGGGCAGCACCACCGGGAACTGCGTGGTGAACCAGCCGACCGTGCGGGACAGGTCCACGCCGTCGAGCAGCTCCTCGCGGCCGTGGCCCTCCAGCGCGACGGCGACCCGGTCGCGCCCGGTCCACTCGGCCAGCGCCCGGCCGACCGCGCTCAGCAGCACGTCGTTGACCTGCGTCCGGTACACCGGCGGCACCGCGGTCAGCAGCGCCTCGGTGGTGTCGCGGTCCAGCCGCACCGACACCGTGCGCGCGGACCCGGCGGTGTTCTCGCCGTCGTGGTCGCGCGGCAGCGGCGGGGCCGCGGGCACGGCCTCCCAGTACGCGCGGGCGTCGTCGAGCGCGCCGGACCGGACGTGCTCGTCCAGCCGGTGCGCCCACTGCGTGAACGGCGTGCCCACGGGCTCCGGCGACGCGCCCCGGTAGGCGCGCTCCAGGTCGTCGAGCAGGATGCGCCAGGAGACGCCGTCCATCGCCAGGTGGTGCACGGTCAGCAGCAGCTGCGGCCGCTCGCCGGGGAACAGCACCGCCCGCAGCAGCGGCCCGTCACCGAGGTCGAGGCTCCGCTGCGCGCCGAGCGCCACGGCCTCCACCACGGCGTGCGGGCCGACGCGGAACACGTCGACCTGGGCGTCCGCGACCTCCTGCACCCACCGGCCGTCGACCTCGCGGAACCGCAGCCGCAGCGCCTCGTGGTGCGCGACGACGGTCCGCAGCGCCGACCGCAGGCCCTCGGCCTGCACCGCCGGGTCCAGCTCGACCAGCAGCGACATGGTGAAGTGGTCCAGCGGGCCGTGCTCGGCGAAGAACCACCGCTGGATCGGGGTGAGCGGCGCGGGACCGGTGAACACGCGCGCCGGCTCCGCCTCGGCCGGCGCCGACGCGACCAGCGCCAGCTCCGCGACGGTCTGGTGCCGGAACACGTCCCGCGAGGTCAGGTGCAGACCGGCCTGCCGCGCCCGGGACACCAGCTGGATGGACAGGATCGAGTCGCCGCCCACCGCGAAGAAGTTGTCCTCGACGCCGATCCGCTCCGCGCCCAGCACCTCGGCCCAGATCCGGGCCAGCTCGGCCTCGACGGGCGTGCGGGGCGCGACGAACTCGCCGTCGCCGACCGCCTTCGGCGCGGGCAGGGCGGCCTTGTCGAGCTTGCCGTTGGGCGTGAGCGGGATGCGGTCCAGCTCCACGAACGCCGACGGCACCTGGTACTCGGGCAGCGACCGGCGCAGGTGCTCGCGCAGGTTCACCGGCCCGGTCGTCACGACGTAGCCGACCAGCCGGGTGTGGCCGTGGTCGGTGCGGGCGACGACGGCCGCCTCGCGCACGTCCGGGTGGCTGAGCATCGCGGCCTCGACCTCGCCGGGCTCGATGCGGAAGCCGCGGATCTTGACCTGGTCGTCGGTGCGGCCCAGGTACTCCAGCGTGCCGTCGGCCAGCCAGCGGACGCGGTCGCCCGTGCGGTACATCCGCGAGCCGGGCTCGCCGTGCGGGTCGGCGAGGAACCGGTCGGCGGTCAGGCCGGGTCGGTTGAGGTAGCCGCGCGCGACCTGGGGCCCGGCGATGAACAGCTCGCCGGGCACGCCCACGGGCAGCGGGCGCAGGTCCTCGTCCAGCACGCGGGCGGTCAGGTTGGCCAGCGGCCGGCCGATCACCGGGCGGTCGCCCACCACGGGCGTGGATACCGCGTCCACGGTCGTCTCGGTGGGGCCGTAGAAGTTGTAGGCGGTGGTGCCCCGGGTCCGCGCCAGCTCCTGCCACAGCGCGGTGCCCAGCGCCTCGCCGCCGAGCATCAGCACGCGGGGTCTGTGCTCGCCGTCGAGCAGGCCCGCCGGGAGGAGCTGCTGGACGTAGGAGGGGGTGAGGTCGAGGAAGTCGACGCGGTGGGCGCGGACGTACTCGACCAGCGCGGTCGGTTCGAGCCTGACCTCGTCGGGCAGGACGTGCAGCTCGTGGCCGTCGGCCATGAGCAGCGGGCCCTCCCACGAGGTGTCGAAGGAGAACACGGCCGACAGGGCCACGCGCAGGTGCTCGCCGGCGAAGTCGGCGCGGTGGTTGTGCAGCAGGTTGACCAGCTGCCGGTGCTCGACCACCACGCCCTTGGGCAGGCCGGTCGACCCGGACGTGTAGATCACGTACGCGGCGTTGTCCGGCCGCACCCCGACCTCGGGCCGGGTGGCGGGCAGGTCGGCGGTGTCCGGCAGGGCGTCCAGCACCAGCACCGCGCCGGAGTCCTCCAGCACGTGCCGCCGCCGCGCCTCGGGCAGGGACGGGTCCACCGGCAGGTGCACCGCGCCGGCCTTGAGCACGCCGAGGATGCCGATCACCGCGTCCACGCCGCGCGGCAGCGACAGCGCGACCACCTGCTCCGGGCGCACGCCCGCGGCCAGCAGGTGGTGGGCGAGCCGGTTGGCGCGCCCCTCGACCTCGGCGAAGGTGAGCCGGTCGTCGCCGCACACCAGGGCGGTCGCGTCGGGCGTGCGGGCGACCTGGGCCTCGAACAGCGCGGGGTAGGTCAGCTCCGGCACGTCCAGCGCCCGGCCGCGGCCGTCGGGCTCGTCGCCCAGCAGCAGCGACACCTCCGCCATCGGCCGGTCGGGGTGCGCGGTGACGCCGGTCAGCAGGGCGAGCAGGTGGCGCGCCATCCGGTCCACGGTCGCGGCGTCGAACAGCTCGGTGCTGTACTCCACCAGGCCGTGCAGCCCGTCGGGGGTCTCGGTGAAGTCGATGCTCAGGTCGAAGTTCGCGTGCTCGCGGGTCAGCGGGTGCTCCTCGACCCGCAGGCCGGGCAGCTCGGGCAGCGCGCGACCGGCGTTCTGGAGCACCACCATGACGTCGAACAGCGGCGTGCGGCTCGGGTCGCGCGGCGCGCCCACGGCCTCCACCACCCGGTCGAACGGCACGTCGTCGTGCGCGAACGCGTCCAGCGCGGTCCGGTCGACCCGGCCCAGGAACTCGGTGAACGACCACGACATGTCCACAGTGGACCGGAGTACGACGGTGCCGACGAAGAAGCCGACCACGTTCGCCAGCTCGGGCCGGCCCCGACCGCTGGTCACCGTGCCCACCGCGATGTCGTCCTGCCCCGCGTACCGGGCCAGCAGCAGCTGGCAGGCGGCCGTCAGGGCGGTGAACAGCGTGGTGTCGTTGCGGCGCGCCAGGTCGCGCACCGCCGCCGCCAGGTCGGCCGGCACGGCGAACTCGTGCGACGCGCCCGCCGAGGTCCGCTCGGCCGGTCGCGGCCGGTCCGCGGGCAGCTCCACCGGCGCGACGCCGGCCAGCGCCGAGCGCCAGAACCCCACGTCCACCGGGCGGTCCTGCTGCCAGACGGCGTAGTCCGCGTACTGGAGCGGCAGCGGGGCCAGCTCCTCGCCCCGGTACAGCGCGCCCAGCTCGTCGGCCAGCACGCCGAGCGACCAGCCGTCCACCACGATGTGGTGCGAGGTCAGCAGCAGCACGTGCACGTCGGCCGGCCCGGACATGAGCGCCGCTCGGAACAGCGGCCCCCGTCGCAGGTCGAACGGCTCGTCCAGCACGGCGCGCAGGTCGTCCGTGGCGACGACCTCCAGCTCCGCGTCGTCGTGCACGACCTGCACCGGCCTGCCGTCCACCTGGTCGAACGAGGTGCGCAACGACTCGTGCCGCGCGACCAGGCCGCGCAGCGCGGTGGTCAGCCGGGGCAGGTCGAGCGACCCGGTCAGGCGCAGCGCCAGCGCGCTGGTGTACTCGGTGCTGTCGGGCTGGAACTGCGCCAGGAACCACAGCCGCTGCTGCCCGGCGGACAGCGGCAGCGGCCGGTCCCGGGGCGCCGGGGGGATCACGTCCGCGCGCGGCACCTCGGCCTTGCCCGCCAGCCGGGCGCGCAGCTTCTCCCGCAGGTGCTCGGGCAGCGCGGAGATCCGGTCGTTCTTGGACGTCGTCATCTGGCGGTCACGCTTCCGTCTCTGCGAGGGCTTCGAGGTCCGCCAGCACCAGGTCCTCGACCAGGTCGGCGAGGGAGGCCACGGTGCGGGCGGTGAGGACGTCGCGCGGGGAGAGGTCGACGCCGAACGCCGCCTTGGTCCGGGACGTGATGTGCAAGCTGCGGATGGAGTCGCCGCCGAGGGCGAAGAACCCGTCCTCCACGCCGACGCGCTCGACGCCCAGGACGTCGGCCCAGATCGCCGCGATGGCCTCTTCGGTCTCGGTGCGGGGGGCGACGTAGGCCCCGGAGGTGACCGCGTCGCGCTCGGGCGCGGGGAGCGCGACGCGGTCGAGCTTGCCGTTGGCGTTCAGCGGCAGGCTTTCCAGTGCGACGAACGCCGCGGGGACCATGTAGTCGGGCAGGACACTGGCCGTGTGGTCGCGCAACTCCGATGCCGTCGTCGGCTTGTCCGGCACGTAGTACGCCACCAAGCGGTGCTCGTTCGCCACTACAACGACCTGGGAGACGGCAGGATGCGCCCCCAGGACGGATTCGACCTCGCCGAGTTCGATGCGGAAGCCGCGGATCTTGACCTGTTGGTCGGCTCGGCCCAGGTAATGCAGGACGCCGTCACCCCATCGGGCGAGGTCGCCGCTGCGGTACATGCGGGTGCCGGGTGCGCCGAACGGGTTCGCGACGAAGCGGGACGCGGTGAGGCCGGGGCGTCGGAAGTAGCCCCTGGCCAGGCCGGGGCCGGCGACGTACATCTCGCCGGGCACGTTGGGCGGGACGGGGTTGAGGTCTTCGTCGAGGACGTAGATGCGCAGGTCGGGCATCGCCACGCCGATGCTGCCGTCCGCCTCCGTGTAGGTGACGTGCACGGTGGTCTCGGTGATGCCGTACATGTTGATCAGCGCGCCGGGGCCGTCCCAGCCCTCCAGCTTGTGCATGTCCAGCGCCTCGCCGGCGAAGATGACGCACCGCAGGCTCAGCCCGGTCGGCTTCTCGGGGATGAGCTGGTAGAACGCCGAGGGCGTCTGGCTGAGGATGGTGACGCCCTCGTCGGCGAGCAGCTTGGCGAAGTCGCGCGGCGAGCGGGACACCGCGTGCGGCACCACGACGAGCCGGCCGCCGTGCAGCAGCGCGGCCCACAGCTCGAACACCGACACGTCGAAGGCGTAGCTGTGGAACAGCGACACCACGTCGTCCGGCCCGAGGCCGAACCAGTGGTCGGTGGCGGAGAACAGGCGCACCACGTTGCCGTGCGGGATCACCACGCCCTTGGGCCGTCCGGTCGAACCGGAGGTGTAGATGACGTACGCCGCGTTGTCCGGGCGCAGCGGGACCTCCGGCGCGGTGGCCGGATAGGCGGTGAGATCGGGCAGCTCGGACAGGGTGGCCACGGGCTGCGCGTCGGCGATCGTTGCGGTGATCCGCTCGGGCGGGTAGACGGGGTCGAGCGGCAGGTAGGCCGCGCCGGACTTGAGCACGCCCAGCACGGCGACGACGAGGTCGAGCGAGCGGGGGAACAGCAGCGCCACCATCTGCTCCGGCGCCGCGCCCAGCGACACCAGGTGGTGCGCCAGCCGGTTGGACCGCTCGTCCAGCTCGCGGTAGGTCAGCGCGGCGCCCTCGCAGGTCACCGCCACCGCCTCGGGCGTGCGGGCGGCCTGGGCGGCGAACAACCCGGGGATCGTCGCGTCCGGCTCGCTCACCACCGAGCCGTTCCAGTCCACCAGCACCTGGTCGACCTCGGCCTGCGACAGCCACGGCACCCGGCCCAGCGCCCGATCGGGGTCGGCGACCAGCTCGACCAGCAGCCGGCGCAGCCGCTCGCCCAGCCGCTCCACCGTGCCCGCGTCGAACATCGCCGGCTCGTAGCCCAGCAGCAGGCCCAGCCGCTCGCGCGGGTAGACGGTGGCGCTGAGCGGGAAGCTCGTCGTCTCCACGGCCGACAGCTCGCGCAGGCCCATGTCCCCGGCCAGCTCGACCGGGTAGTTCTCGAACACCACGACGCTGTCGAACAGGTTCACGCCGCGCTCGACGCCGCTCCAGCCCTGGAGGCTGGTCAGCGGCACGTGCTCGAACCGCCGCGACTCGACCTGGGCGTCCTGGAGGGCGCGCAGCCAGTCGGCGACCGGCGCGGTCCCGTCCAGCTCGACCCGCACCGGCAGGGTGTTGATGAAGATGCCGGTGATGGAGTCGACGTCGGGCAGGTCCGCGGGACGGCCGGACACGGTCGCGCCGAAGCACACGTCCCGCCGGCCGCTGGAGCGGCCCAGCAGCAGCGCCCACGCGCCCTGCACGATCGCGCTCGGCGTGAGCCGGTGCTCGCGGGCGAACTCGTAGAGCCGCGCGGACTCCTCCTCGTCCAGCTCGACCGACAGCCGCTCCGACGACGTGCCGTGCGCGGCCGGCCGGTCGGCGGGCAGCGGGGTGGGGGAGTCGAACGACCCGAGCACGCCCCGCCAGTGCGCCTCGGCCGCCGCGCCGTCCTGCTCGGCCAGCCACGCCGCGTAGTCGCGGAACGGCCGCCGCTCGGGCAGCTCGCCGCGCGCCAGCACGTCGGACAGCACGTGGAAGACGCTCCAGCCGTCCAGCAGCACGTGGTGGAACGTCCACAGCACCTGCACGCTGGTGTCCGAGACCCGGGCGACCGCCAAGCGCATCAGCGGCGCGACGGCCAGGTCGATGCCCTCCTCGCGGTCCAGCGCCAGCAGGTCGCGCAGCCGGGCGGCGCGGTCCTCCTCGCCCAGGCCCCGCCAGTCGAGGAACGTGAACGGCACGCGCGCCTCGGCGTGCACCACCTGGAGCGGTTCGGGCACGTCCTCCCACAGCACCGAGCTGCGCAGCACCGGCGTCCGGTCGACCACGCGCTGCCAGGAACGGGCGAACTCCCGCGGGTCGGTCACGCCGTCCACGACGAACGTGGTCTGCTGGAAGTACACGCCCTTCTCGCCCAGGCCGTGGAACACCATGCCCGCCTGCATCGGCGTGAGCGGGTAGGCGTCCTCGCCGGGGAGCCGGTCCACCTGCTCCTGGGTGAGCCGCACCAGCGGGAAGTCCGACGGGGTGCGGCCACCCGCGCCGGGGGCGGCGCAGTGCGCGACGACGGCGCGCAGGTTCGCCGCGAAGTCCTCGACGAGGCGGGTGGCGGTCGCGTCGTCGTGCAGCTCCGCGCTGTAGTGGACGGTGAACTCCAACCGGTCGTCGCGGACCTGGCCGACCACGTCCAGCTGGTGCGGCCGGGGCGCGTCGGGGTCGGCGGACAGGTCGAGGTCGCGCTGGTCGGCGTCGAAGCGGCCCAGGTAGTTGAAGCTCACCGCGGGCGTGCACGCGGGCGCGGTGCGGGCCAGGTGCCGCAGGGCGCCGTAGCCGATGCCGCGCCGGGGCACGGCCCGCAGCTGCTCCTTGACCGACTTGAGCGCCTCGCCCCAGTCCCCGGCGTCCGGGGCGGGGAGGTCGAGCGCCACCGGGAACACGGTGGTGAACCAGCCGACCGTGCGGGACAGGTCGACGTCGTCGAACAGCTCCTCGCGGCCGTGGCCCTCCAGGTCCACCAGCACCCGCGACCGGCCGGTCCAGTCGGCCAGCGCCCGGCCGAGCGCGGTCAGCAGCACGTCGTTGACCTGGGTGCGGTACGCGCCGGGCACGTCGCGCAGCAGCGCGGCGGTCTCCTCGGCGGTCAGCCGCACGGTGGCCTCGCGCTGCGAGGCGGTGGTGTTCGCGCCGTCCCGGTCCAGCGGGACGTCACCGGGCGTGGCGGCCACCGCGGTCCAGTGCGCCAGCTCGTCGGCGAACCCGTGCGGCGCGTGCTCGGCGAGCTTCCTCGCCCAGTCCTTGAACGAGGTGGTCTTGCGCCCGATGCGCACGGGCTGCCCGGCCAGCGCCTGCCGGTGCGCGGTGGCCAGGTCCTCCACCAGCACGCGCCAGGACACGCCGTCCACCACCAGGTGGTGCGCGGTCAGCCGGACCGACCGGTCGTCCAGCACCTCGGCGCGCAGCAGCGGGCCGCGGGTGAGGTCGAAGCCGTCGAGCGCGAGCGGGTCGACGTCCTCGACGGGCCCGACGACCTGCCGGTCGCCCTCGAATCGGGTGCGCAGCGCGTCGTGGTGCTCGACGAGCGCCTTCAGCGCGGTGCGCAGGGCGGTCGGGTCGAGGTCGTCCACGTCCACGACCACGGACTGGTCGAAGTGCTCCGGCCGGGTGGTCTGGTGCTCCAGGAACCACCGCTGGATCGGGGTGAGCGGCGCGTCGCCGGTGACGACGCCCTGGTCGGCGGCGGGCGGCAGGTCGCGGGTGACGTGCGGCGCGATGGCCGCGACCGTCTGGTGGGCGAAGATGTCCCGCGAGGTCAGCACGAGGCCGGCCCGCCGCGCCCTGGTCACCACCTGGATGCCCAGGATCGAGTCGCCGCCCAGGGCGAAGAAGTTGTCCCGCACGCCGACCCGCGCCGCGCCGAGCACCTCGGCGAAGATCCCGGCCAGCACGGCCTCCACCGGCGTGCGCGGCGCCACGTACCGGGTGGCCTCCCGGCCGGTCGTCGGCGCGGGCAGCGCGGTCCGGTCGAGGCGGTCGAGGCCGACGAACACCTCGGGCACGGCGTGGCCGGGCAGCACCTGCTCCAGCAGGCCGCGCAGCGAGGCGGGCGCGACCGGGGGCGCGGTGTAGGCGACCAACCGCCGGTCGCGCACGACCACGGCCGCGTCGGTCACCCCGTCGTGCCGCAGCAGCGCCCGCTCGACCTCGGCGAGGTCGACCCGCACGCCCCTGATCCGCACGCCGTCGTCGTCCGCCTCGGCCAGGTCCACCAGGCCGTGCAGCGGCCGGTCGGGGTCCTCCACCACCAGGCGCAGCAGCGCGTCCAGGTCGTCGGCGAGCGCCCCGATCGTGGCCTCGTCGAACAGGTCGGTGTTGTACTCGACCGTCAGCGCCAGCCCGTCCTCGCGCGGCCAGAACTCGACCACCAGGTCGAACCGGGCCACCGGGCGGGGCAGGTCGTGCTCGGCGACGGTCAGGTCGCCGAACGCCGCGTCGCGCACCAGCGGCTGGTGCAGCGCCACCACGGTCTGCACGAGGGGCGTGCGGCTCGGGTCGGGGTCGGGGCGCAGCGCCTCCACGACCCGGTCGAACGGCACGTCGTCGTGCGCGAACGCGGCCAGCGCGGTGTCGCGCACCCGGTCGAGGAACGAGGTGAACGGCAGGTCCGGGTCGACCCACGAGCGCAGCACCAGGGTGCGGACGAAGAAGCCGACGGCGCGTTCCAGGTCGGCGCGGTCGCGGCCGGAGCTGACCGTGCCGACGGCGACGTCCCGCTGCCCGGTGCGCGCCGACAGCAGCAGCTGCACCGCGGCGGTGAGCGTCATGAACAGGGTCGCGTCGTGCGCGCGGCCCACGCCGGTCAGCCGCTCCACCAGGTCGGCGGGCAGCGGTCGGCGCAGCACCGCGCCGGCGGTCGTGCGCAGCGCCGGCCGGGGCCGGTCGGTGGGCAGGTCCAGCGCCTCCAGGTCGGCCAGCTGCTCGCGCCAGTACGCCAGGTCGCCCTCGGGGTTGCCGCGGGCCCACACCGCGAAGTCGGGGTACTGCACGGCGGGCTCGGCGGGGGAGCCGCCCGCGTACAGCTCGGCCAGCTCCTCGACGAGCACCTGCACCGACCAGCCGTCGGTGACGACGTGGTGCTGCACGAGGACGAGCAGGTGCTCGTCGCGGCCGACCGGCGCGAGCACCGCGCGGGTCAGCGGGCCCCGGCGCAGGTCGAACGGTTCGTCCAGGCCCAGGTCGCCGATCGGGGTGGGCAGCACGCGCAGCGGGATCGTGCCGTGCGGGGCGACGACCTGCACCGGCTCGTCGCCGACGACGTCGAACGTGGTGCGCAGCGCGTCGTGCCTGCGGGCCAGCGCGTCCAGGGCGGCGGCCAGGCGCGGCACGTCGAGCCGCCCGGTCAGGCGCAGGCCCACGGCGGTGTTCTGCTCGGCGGTGCCGTCCAGCGAGAACAGCCGGCGCTGCGCGGGGGACAGCGGCAGCGGCTGCCCGCGCGGCACGCGGGGGATGGGCGCGCCCTCCTGCTCGGGCAGGACCTCGGCGAGCGCGGCGACCGTGCGGTGGTCGAACATCGCGCGCACCGGCAGGCCGCCCAGCCTGCCCAGGGCCCGGACCGCGAGGATGGAGTCGCCGCCCAGGGCGAAGAAATCGTCGAGCGCGCCGACCAGCGGCGCGCCCAACACGTCCGACCACACCTCGGCGACTCTGCGCTCGGCGGCCGTGCGGGGCTCCACGAAGCCCTCGGGGGTCTCGCCGACCACCGGCGCGGGCAGCGCGGAGCGGTCCAGCTTGCCGTTGGGGCTCAACGGGAACGCGTCGAGCGCGACGAACGCCGACGGCACCAGGTAGTCGGGCAGGGTGGCGGCCAGGTGCCCGCGCAGCCCGTCCGTGCCCCGGCCCACCACGTAGGCGACCAGCCGCTTGGGCTCGTCGCGCGCCACGACCAGGGCCTGGTCGACGTCCGGGTGCTCCAGCAGCAGGGCCTCGACCTCGCCGGGCTCGACCCGGAAACCGCGGATCTTCACCTGGTGGTCGACGCGGCCGACGAACTCCAGCTGGCCGTCGTCGCGGGTGCGGACCACGTCGCCGGTGCGGTACATGCGCGCGCCGGGGGCGCCGAACGGGTCGGCGACGAACCGCTGCGCGGTCAGGCCGGGTCGGCCGAGGTAGCCGCGGGCCAGGCCGAGGCCCGTCACGTACAGCTCGCCCTGCGCGGCGGGTCTCAGCTCGTCGTCCAGCACGCGCACCTCGGTGCCCGGGACGGGCCGGCCGATCGGCGGCGTGCCACCGGGCACGAGCGGTTCGCTCCACGAGGTGACCACGGTGGACTCGGTCGGCCCGTAGGCGTTGATCATGCGGCGGCCCGGCGCCCACCTGGCCACCAGCTCGGCCGAGCTGGCGTCGCCGCCGACGATCACGGTGCGGAACGTCGGCAGCGGGCGCACCGGCACGGTGGCCAGCGCGACCGGCGGGATGAGCGCGTGCGTGACGCCGAACTCCTCGACGACGTCGGCGAGCTGGTCGCCCAGCAGCGGCCCCGGCGGCGGCACGACGAGCGCCGCGCCCGCGGGCAGGGCCATGCACAGCTCCAGCACGGAGGCGTCGAAGCTGGGGGAGGAGAACTGGAGCACCCGGTCGCCCGGCCGCACCTCGAAGTGCTCGACCTCGGCGGCGGCGAACGCGGGCAGGCCGCGGTGGGTGACCACGACGCCCTTGGGGCGGCCGGTGGAACCGGAGGTGTAGATGACGTAGGCCGGGTCGTCCGGCCGGATGTCCACGCCGGGGTCGGTGGCGGGCTGGTCCGCCGCGTCCACCGGCCCGTCCAGCACGAGCAGCGGGTCCGCGTCGGACACCATGAACGCGATCCGGTCGGCCGGGTAGGCCGGGTCGACCGGGAGGTAGGCGGCCCCGGACTTGAGCACCGCGAGCCGGGCCACCACGTTGTCCACCGAGCGGGGCAGCTGGACGGCCACCACCCGTTCTCGGCGTGCGCCCTTCGCGATCAGCAGGTGCGCCAGCCGGTTGGCCCGCTCGTCGAGCTCCCGGTAGCTCACCTCGCCCTCGGCCGACACGACCGCCGCCGCGTCGGGTGTGCGTTGTGCCTGCGCGGCCACCAACGCCGGCAGGGTGTGGGCGTGCGTCATCGCGAAAGGTGCCTTTCTGGTTCGGCAGCGGGAACCGGGTCGCGCCCTACCCGGTTCTGGGAAAGTTCAAACGTGATTTGTCAGACCATTTCCGAGACCTGTCGGAGGGCGAGGCGCCCGCCGATCTGGATCCACCGGATGTCGCCGTCGCCGGGGTCCCGCAGGAAACGGCCGGTCTGGTTGGTGTCGCCGGTGTCGGAATCACGCATGGCGAACACCAGGCCGTCGAACAAGGACAGGTCCGCGAACGGCTCGCCGTCCACGGTGAGCGCCAGCCGCTCCCGGCCCAGGGGGCGCACGGCGTATTCGACATCGCCGTTGCGGAACCTCCCGGTGCAGTCCGGAGGGGGTGCGATGCGCCGGTCCAGGCCGCGCATTCCGTCGTAGTCGCCCACCGGCAGGCCGGCGTCGGCCAATACCGGGACCAGGTCGCGCCACAGGGCGAAGCCGGGGCCCGCGTTCGAGGTCAGGGCGACCGTCGTGCCGTCCTCGGGGTTGATCCGCAGGTGGCACGAGGTGCCGTCGGCGGTGCCGTCGTGGCCGACCCAGCGGACCCCGTCGCGCTGGAACAGCGCGAGGCCCAGGCCCCAGCCGTCGGCCATGCCGAACGGCTCGGCGTGCCGCACCGGCGTGCGCATGAGGTCGAGGTCGTGCGGGTCCACCAGGTGCGGCGCCGACCCGCCGAGCATCCGGCCGAGGGCCACCAGGTCGGTGGCGCTGGCGGCCAGCGCGCCCGCGGGCGCGTCGACCAGGGCCAGCGACTGCTCGACCGGCACGGCCCGCCCGGTGTCCGCGTTGACCGCGTGGCCGGGGACCACGCCGACGCCCGCGCCGGGGCCGGTGGTGAACCGGGCCGGCACGCCGAGCGGGTGCAGCAGCACCGCGTCCATGGCCTCCCACCAGGTCATCCCGGTGGCGACCTCGATCAGGTGGCCCACCAGGGAGTAGCCGACGTTGGAGTAGGAGAAGCCCTCGCCGGGCCGGTGCAGCGGGTCGAGGTCGCGCAGCGCCTGCTCGACGTGGCGGCGCAGCGACGTCGACCGGACGTCCTCCGGGTCCGACGGCAGCCCGCCCGTGTGGCTGAGCAGGTGCCGCAGGGTCAGTTCGCCCGAGACGGTCGGGAGGTGGTCGGACAGCGGCGCGTCGAGTTCCAGGTCGCCGTCGGAGACGAGCGCCATGGCGACGGTCGCGGTGAACGTCTTGGTGATCGAGCCGATGGGTACGGCGGCGTCGGCGGGGAGGCCGACCTCGTGCGTCCAGGTCCGGCCGTTCTGGTGCACGGCCAGCTGCGCGCCCGGCACGCGGTGGGCGCGGACGAGGTCGGCTAATCGGGTCGCGATCGTGTTCGTGTCCATCCTGGTCCCTCTTGGAAATGAGCCGATGTGGCTGCGGACCTAACGGTGGCTGTTGCTGAGGGGTGGTCGCGACCGCCGAACGGAGCATTTCCAGAATGTAGATTCCCTATTTTTGCGAAACCAGCCCCGGGGTCGGGGAAAGGCGTGTCCCAGTTCACTCGATCGGCAGGTTTGGACCGGCTGGTCTCGTAAGTACGCGCAGTACGCGAGGGTTATTCGCACTCGCCTGGCAAGGCTTGCGCTAAGGCGTACCGTTGGTCATCGGCAGGACGTCGAATGTTCATTGTGATCCATTCGACGGACTTCCGAAAGAATTTCATGGACACCCGTAACCCCGGGCTCCGGAAGTCGTTTGGCGCTACCCGCTCGTAGCCGCCGAAGCGCGCCGGTAGTGCCGGGCCGCGCGGGCCCGGTTGCCGCACCCGGTGGAGCACCACTCGCGCCTGGGGTGGTCCTTGGCGAAGTACAGGACGCAGCCGGGCGCGCGGCAGGCGCGCAGCAGCGCGCGGCCGTCCCCGGTGACCAGGTCGACGGTCTCGGCGGCGGTGGCGGCCAGCTCGGCGAGCACCGGTCGGGCGGTCGTCGTGGAGGTCCGCCGCCACCGCCCGCCCGAGACGTCGAGCTGCGGCCGGGTGTCCGCCCGGGTCGCCGCGCGGTTCACCGCGGCCGCGGCCCGCCCGACGTCGGCGTCCCGGGCGGCCGACCGGGTGTCGTCGGTCAGCGCGGCGAAGAGGTCCCGCACGGCCGCGCGCAGCTCGCGGAACGCGGCGAGGTCGGCCTCGGTGACGTCCGCCGCGGTGAGCGCCGGACCGTCGCCGCCGTTCCCGTCCAGCCAGGCGACGAGGTCGGCCGCGGTCGTCAGGTGGTCGCGCACGGTCGAGCGGTCCCGGCGGAGGGTGTTGGCCAGGCGGATCGGGCGCGGCTCGGCGGGCGGCACGCCTCTCACGCTAACACGGGCTTGCATCCGTTAGGAGATGGTTCTAACGTTCAAGGGACCTTGTGAACGTTAGAAAGAGGTCGCCATGCACGTCGAGGCGCTGTGGCGCTACCCCGTGAAGTCCCTCGGCGGCGAGCGGATCGCCACCGCCGAGCTGACCGACGACGGCGTGGCGGGCGACCGGCTCGTGCACGTCAGCGGCGGCCGGGTGCCGCTCACCGGCCGCACCCGGCACGGCCTGCTCACCATCCCCGCCTCCACCGGTCCCGACGGCACGCCGCTCGTCGCCGGCCACCGCTGGGACGGCCCGGAGGCCGCCGCGCTGGTCGAGCCCTTCGGCGGCCGGCTCGTCCGCTACCCGGGACCCGAGCGGTTCGACGTGCTCAACCTCCTCGTCGCCACCGACGGCGCGGTCGCGTCGTGGGGCTCGGACGTGCGGCGGCTGCGGCCCAACCTGCTGCTCGGCGGGGTCGGCCCGGACGACGAACGCGGCTGGCCCGGTCACGCCCTCGTCATCGGGGACGCCGTCATCGGCGTGTACTCGGTGCGCGGGCGGTGCATCGTCACGTCGATCGACCCCGACAGCGGCGCGCAGGACCTCGACGTGTTCCGCCGCATCCGCACCGACTTCGACGGCCGGCTGGCGCTCAACTGCTGGGTCGTCCGGCCGGGGGAGGTCCGCGAGGGCGACCGCGTCGAGCTGGTGCCCACCGACGAGCTGCCCGACCGCGTCGGCGGCTGGATCACCGGCGCGCCGTACCTGCTCCCGGGCGGCTAGTCGCGCTGAACCTCCAGGTGCAGCGCCTCCATCCGGGCGTCCAGCTCGGCGGCGATGGCGGCGGTGTTCGTCAGCTCCTCGACGAAACCCGCGGGCACCTGGTCGTCGTACTTGTAGTACAGCTTGTGCTCCAGGGTGGCCCAGAAGTCCATGGCGATGGTCCGCAGCTGCACCTCCACCTTCACGTGCTCCACCCGGTCGGACAGGAACACCGGGATGCGCACGATCAGGTGCAGGCTGCGGTACCCGTTGGGCTTGGGCGCGGCGATGTAGTCCTTGGTCTTGAGGATCTCCACGTCGTTCTGCCGCGCCAGCATGTCCCGCACGCGGTACACGTCGGACACGAAGGGGCACACCACGCGCACGCCCGCCACGTCGTCCAGGTGCTCGGCGGCGAGCGACAGGTCCGGCGGCAACCCCTTGCGCGCCAGCTTGTCGAGGATCGCCTCCAGCCGCTTCACGCGGTGCGTCACGTGCTCGATCGGGTCGTGGCGGTGGACGAGGTCGAACTCCTCGCTGAGGATGCGGAGCTTCGTCATGAGCTCGTCCACCGCGAACTTGTAGACCACGAGAGACCGCCGCAGCAGGTCATCCGCTACGCCGACGTCCATGATCCCCAGGGTACCGCCGCTCCCGTCGGCTACGATCCCCGGCGTGGACACCCACTGGCACGTGGTCCTCCCGCCGCCGGGCGCCTGACGGGCGCTCCCGCGGTAGCCACACCCACGCCTGCTCGCGCTCGCGCCCGTTCGCGCCCTTTTCCCCTCCTCCGCGAACGGAGACCCCGTGTCGACCTCTGCCGTGCGAACACGTCCCCGGCCGTCCCTCGGCCCGCTGCCCATCCTCGCCGCGTGCGCCCTGTGGGGCACCACCGGCACGGCCGCTTCCCTGGCGCCGGCCTCCGCGCCGGCCGCCGCGGTCGGCGCCGCCGGCCTGGTGCTCGGCGGCCTGCTGCTGTTCCTCACCGCCCGCGGCGCCCGCACCGTGCTGCGCACCGCCGACCGCCGGCTGCTCCTGCTCGGGTCGGTGACGGTGGCCGGGTACGCGCTCGCGTTCTACCCGGCCGTGGAGCGCACCGGCGTGGCGGTGGCCACCACCGCGGCGCTGGCGACCGCGCCGATCGTGCTCGGCCTGCGGGCCAGGCCGGTCACCACGCTGACCGCCGTCGCCGGGTGCGCGGTGCTCGTCCTGGGCGGCGGCGAGTCGCGCGTCGACCTCGTCGGCGTCGGGCTGGCGCTGCTCGCGGGCCTGTCGTACGCCGCGTACTCGGTCGTCTGCGCCCACCTGATCGCCCTCGGCCACCCGTCGCGGGACGTCGTGGGCGCGGTGTTCGGCGGCGCGTCGGCGCTGACCCTGCCGGTGCTGCTCGTGCTCGGCGTCGGCTGGGTGGGCACCGCGCAGGGCGCGGCGGTGACCGCGCACCTGGCGGTGTTCACCACGTTCGCGGCCTACCTGCTGTTCGGCCTCGGCCTGCGGCACACGGGCGCGGCGGCGGCGACCACGCTGACCCTCGCCGAACCCGCCGTGGCGGCCGTGCTGGGCGTGGTCGTGCTCGGCGAACGCCTGCCGCTCGCGTCCTGGTGCGGCATGGGCGTGCTGGTGGTGGCGCTGGCGGTGCTCGCGCGCCGCTGAGCGGGCCGGTGGGCGGGCCGGCCGCCGCGGTTCACGACTCGGCCGCGGCGGCCAGCTCGTCCAGCTCGCGCCGCGCGCCGCGCAGCCCGACCGCCCTGCTCGCCAGCACGGCCGCGCGGAGCTTCCAGCCCGACCCCTCCACCAGGTAGCGGCAGGTGACCCGGGTACCGCCGGCGGCGGGCGCGAACGCGTACTCGATGCGGCTCGGCGCGGCGCTCCCGACCTCGGCCACGACCACGGTCAGGCGGTGCGGCCGGGCGAACTCCGCGTAGGACACCTCGGAGTCGACCTCCGCGCCCAGCACCCGCGAGGTCTGCCGGTAGCGGGTGCCCGGACCGGCCGGACCGGCGGTGATCGGCTCCACCCGGGTCACCGACGAGAACACCGCGACCGCCCGCGACGGGTCGGCGAGCAGGTCGAACACCGCCCCGGGCGCGGCGCGCACGTGCCGTTCGACGGTGAACGCCTCCACCGCCGGGGCCGCGGGTCCGGCGGCGGAGGCGATCACCAGGTGCTCGGCGAGCCGGTCGACGTCCCGGCGGAACCGCAGGTCGCTCACCTCGAAGGCGTTGCGCCGGACCAGCGGGCGCAGCACCTCCGGCAGGTCCCCCGCCGGGGGCAGCGCCGCGCCGGCCACCAGCACCGGCACCACGCGCAGGTCGCGGGCCAGCGCGCGTTCCACCTCCAGCCGCACGAAGTCCGCCGGGTCGTGCAGGCGGGGGGACGCCCACGTCCTGCCGATCACCGCCAGCAGCGCGTCGCACCGGGCCAGCGTCCGCTCGATGACCTCGGCGAAGTCCTCACCCGGCCCGATCGAGTCGACGTCCAGGAACACGTCGGCCTCGCCGAACCGCGCCGCCAGCGCGTCGTACAGCCGGCCCGCGTGACCGGAGCTGTCGTCGCGCCGGTAGCTGATGAAGATCGGAGGCACCCGCCCAGCTTGGCAGGTGCCGCCCGGGGGGAGACCGACGCCCAGCGTTCACCCACCGTTCGCCCGCGGACCACCGTTCCGCGCGTCAAAAGAGTCGCGCGAGGGGAGATACTCGCGCCGAGCACGTGGGGAGCACGACAGGTGAAGCGCCGGTTGTCCATCGGGTTGGCCGCGGTGCTGCTGGCCGCGGTCGTCGCGGTGGTGCTGCGGGATCGTCCGGACGAGGCCGCGGGACGGGGTGGGCTCACCACCGTCCGGGGCGTCATCGGGTCGGAGAAGCTCGCCTTCTTCCGCGACCCCAGGGTCGTCGAGCGGTTCGCCGCGCACGGGCTGTCGGTCGAGGTCGACACCGCCGGCTCCCGCCAGATCGCCACCTCGGTCGACCTCGGGGAGTACGCGTTCGCGTTCCCGTCGTCCTCGCCCGCCGCGCAGAGGATCCAGCGCGACCGGGGCACGACGACCGCCTACACGCCGTTCCAGTCGCCGATGGCCGTGGCGTCCTTCGAACCGGTCGTGCAGCTCCTGGAGGCCGCGGGCGCGGTCCGCCGGGGGCCGGGCGACTACCGGGTGCTCGACGTCGCGGAGGTGCTGGAGCTGGCCGGCACCCGCTGGGACCAGCTGCCCGGCAACACCGCCTACCCGGCGCGCCGCAACGTCCTGGTCACCACCACCAACCCGGCCGAGTCGAACTCGGCGGCCATGTACCTGTCGGCCGCCGCGTTCGTGGCCAACGGCAACGCCGCCGTCACCGGGCCCGAGCAGGAGGCGCGCGTGCTGCCGCTCGTCACCGGCCTGTTCCGCGGCCAGGGCTACACGCAGAACAGCACCGAGGGGCCGTTCGAGGACTACCTGTCCGCGGGCATGGGCAAGGCGCCGCTGGCCCTGGTCTACGAGTCGCAGTACCTCGACCGCGTGCTGCGCGGCGACGGGTCGATCCGCCCCGACATGCGCCTGCTCTACCTCGCGCCCACGGTGTACTCCAAGCACACCCTCGTACCGCTGGACGAGCGCGGCGACGAGGTCGGCCGGCTGCTGTCCACCGACGCCGCGCTGGGCGGGCTCGCCGCCGCGTTCGGCTTCCGCACCACCGACCCGGCGCACTTCGCCGGCGCGGTCGGCGACAAGGCGCCCGCCGACCTGGTGGACGTGGTCGAACCGCCCTCGTTCGAGGTGCTGGAACGGCTGCTCGACGCGGTCGGCTCGCCGTCGTGACCGACTTCGCGCTCACCGCGCCCGAGCCGGTGCCGCCCGTCCCCGCCGACCGCGCGGCCGGCCTGATCACCCTCGACGACGACACCCGCGCCGACGTCGCCCGCCGCGCCGACGGGTTCGCCGAGCGCCTGGGCGCGCTGGACGCGCGCTCACCGGCGTTCACCGCCGCGCTGGACGAGCTGCTCGCCGTCGGCGAGTCGGACATGCGCGCGGCGGCCGGCGTGGCGGGCGCCATGCTCGACCGCTCCGCCCGCGCCCTGCGCGACGGCTCGCCGCAGGCCGACGCCACCACCGGCCTCGCGGACCTGCGGCGCACGGTCGCCGAGCTGGACCCGGCCAGGCTGCCGATCACCGGGCGCAAGCTCGTCCGGCTGATCCCGGGCGCGAACGCGGCCAAGCGCGCCCTGGACCGCTACCGCGCGGCGGGCGAACCGGTGAACCGGCTCGTCGTGGAGCTGCGCACCCGGCAGGACGCGCTGCGCCGCGACAACGCCGCCGTCAAGGGCGAGCGCGAGCGGCTGTGGGCCGTCATGGGCCGACTGGCCGAGTCCGCCGCCGTCGCCGAGGCGGTCGACCGGGCCGTCGAGCGGCAGGCCGACGTGCTCGACCTGACCGACCCCGAGCGGGCGCGGGCGCTGCGCGCCGACGTGCTGCACCCGATCCGGCAGCGCCACCAGGACCTGCTCACCCAGCTCGCGGTGAGCGCGCAGGGCTACCTCGCGCTGGACCTGGTGCGGCGCACCAACGACGAGCTGGTGCGCGGCGTCGAGCGGGCGGTGTCCACCGCGGTCGCCGCGCTGCGGGTCGCCCTGCTGATCAGCGGCGCCCTGACCCACCAGCGGGACGTGCTGGACGAGGTCGACGCCGTGCGCGCCACCACCGACGGCCTGCTGCGCGCCAACGCCGACCTGCTCGACCTCCAGACCGCGCAGATCCGCCGGGCGGGCAGCGACCCGGCCGTCGCGGTGGAGGCGCTGCGCTCCTCGTTCGACCGGACCTACGCCGCGATCGACGCGGTCGACGGCTACCGGCTGGACGCGGTGCGCTCGATGGGGGCGACGGTCGAGTCGCTCTCGGGGGAGATCCGGCGCGCGGAAGCGCACCTGCGCCGGTCGCACGACACCGCGCTGGTCGAGGGGGACCGATGAGGACGCCGTACGCGCTCGTGCTCGTGCTGCTGCTGTCGGCGTGCACCAGCACGACCGACCGCGGCCCGGAGAACCCGCTGCTGCCCATAGGGCCGCCGGAGCCCGGTGTGCTGCGCGTGCTCGCGGGCAGCGAGCTGACCGACATGGGGGACGTCCTGGAACAGGCCGCGTCCGTGACCGGCGTCAGGGTCGAGTTCGAGTTCACCGGCACCCTGGAGGGCACCGAGGCGCTGGCCCGGGGCGAGGCCGACGGCAAGTACGACGCCGTGTGGTTCTCGTCCAACCGCTACCCGGCCGGCGTCCCCGAGGCGGCGAAGCGGCTCGGCGAGCAGGTCGAGGTGATGAGCTCCCCGGTCGTCCTCGGGCTGGCCGAGCCCAAGGCCCGCGAGCTGGGCTGGACCGACCGGCAGGTCGGCTGGGGCGAGATCGCCGAGGCCGCCGGGCGGCGCGCGTTCAGCTACGGCATGACCGACCCGTCCGCGTCCAACTCGGGGTTCTCCGCGCTGGTCGGCGTCGCCTCCGCCCTCGCGGACGCGGGCACCGCGGTGGACGCCGCGCAGATCGCCGCCGTCACGCCCCGCCTCAAGGAGTTCTTCTCCGCGCAGGCGCTGTCCGCCGGCTCGTCGGGGTGGCTGTGGCAGGCGTACCAGCGCCGCGCGACCGGCCAGGACCCCGGCGGGCGGGTCGACGGGCTGATCAACTACGAGTCCGTGCTGCTGTCGGTGAACTCGACCGGCGCGTCGCCCGACCGGTTCGCCGTCGTCCACCCGGTCGACGGCGTGGTGACCGCCGACTACCCGTTCACCCTGCTCGCCGACGCGAACGACGACGCGCGGGACGCCCACCGGCGGCTCACCGACCACCTGCGCACGCCCGACGCGCAGCGCCGGATCATGGAGACCACGCACCGCAGGCCCGTCGTGCCCGGCGTCGAGCTGTCCGCCGAGTTCACCCGGCGCGACCTGGTCGAGCTGCCGTTCCCCGCCGAGCAGGGCGCCGTCGACGCGCTCCTCGCCGCCTACTTCGACGAGATCCGGCGGCCCTCCCGCACCCTGTACGTGCTCGACACGTCCGGGTCGATGGCGGGCGACCGCATCGCGTCGCTGAGGTCCGCGCTGGTCGGCCTGACCGGGGCGGACGACTCGCTCACCGGCCGCTACCGGCGCTTCCGCAGCCGCGAGGAGGTGACGGTGCTGCCCTTCGACACGGCTCCCCGCGAACCGCGCACGTTCACCCTGCCCGAGGGGGACACGACGGCCGTGCTGGCCGAGATCGGGGCGTACGCGCGGGACCTGCGCGAGGGCGGCGGCACGGCCATCTACGACAGCCTGACCCACGCCTACCGCGTGATGGGCCCCCTGGTCGCCGCCGACCCCGACCGGTTCACCTCGATCGTGCTGATGACCGACGGCGAGAACACCGACGGCTCCGACCTCGCCGACTTCGAGGCGTCGTTCGCCGCGCTGCCCGAACAGCTGCGCGGCGTGCCGGTGTTCACCGTGCTCTTCGGCGAGGGCAGCAGCGACGAGCTGACCCGGGTCGCGTCGCTGACCGGCGGCACGGTGTTCGACGCCCGCGCGACCGACCTCGGCGGGGTGTTCCGCGAGATCCGCGGGTACCAGTGACCCGCTACCTCGGCTCCACCAAGAACCTCGTCGGCTGCCTGGCCGGCCTCGTCGGCGTGCTGCTGCACGTGACCGGCGTCGTCGGGTCGTGGTGGCTCGCGGTCGTCGCCGCCCTGTACGCGGTGGGCGCGCTGCTCGCCCCGCCGGAGAAGGTGGCCCTGGTGCGCGCGGACCCGACCGCCGAGGCCGGGCTGCTGCGCTCCGAGGTGGACGGACTGGTGCGCGCGGTGGACGAGCGGGCGTCACGGGTGCCCGCGCCCGCCGCCAGGGCCGTGCGCCGGATCGCCGCCGTGCTCGGCGACCTGCTCGACCGGCCCGCCGCCCTGGCCGCCGACCCGGACCTGCGGCACGCCGTGCTGCGGCTGGCGCGCACCGACCTGCCGCTGTCCGTGCAGACGTACCTGAACCTGCCGCGGTGGTACGCGGTGCGGCGCGGCGCGGGCGGCACGGACCCGGACGCCGAGCTGCTGGCGCAGCTGGAACTGCTGGAGGCCGAGGCGCACCGGCTCGCCGACCGGGTGTACGGGGCGGACGTCGACCGGCAGACCGACCACACCCGGTACCTGAGGGACCGCGGCGAGGACCGGCGCTAGGGTTCGCGGCGTGAGGTACCGGGGGTTCGGCGCGCTGCTGTCGGCGCGGCTGGACGCCCTGACCCCCGAGCGGGCCTGCCTGGTGCAGGAGGTGCTGCGCGGCGTCGAACCGGCCGTGATCCACAGCAGGCACGCGTCCGCGCTGGCCGGGCTGGTCACCGAGCTGCCCCGGCTGCACGCGGCGCTGGAGCACCACCACGTCGCCGGCCAGCCGCAGAAGCACCTGGTGGACCGGCTGTGCGAGAACGTCCTGGGCCGCCTCGGCGCGAGCACCGCCGCCTGGGGCCGCGACGTGCTCGACCCCGTCGCCGACCTGGTGCGCGGGGTGCGCGCCGCCGTGGCCGCGTCCACCGGGGACGGTGAGGCGCTGCTCCCGCCGCTGCACGACGCGGTGTCCCGGTTGGGCGATCGGCTGGCCCTGCGCTTCGCCGAGGTCTGGGAGCACCCGGACGGGTCGGTGGACGCCGTCGCCGACGAGGTGGCGTGCCTGCTGGCCGTGCTCGACCGCGACCCGGTGGCCGCCGAGTCGGACCTCGCGCGCCTGGACCGGTGGGACGCGGGGTCGGTGTGGCGCACCCTGCGGCCCGAGGCCGCACCCCACCGGGTCGCGCTGGTCGTGCGGGGCGCCGGGGTGCTGGCCGAGCTGGACGCGTTCGACCCCACCGCCGCGCAGGCGCCCCTGCGGTCGGCCCGCTCCCTGCGGTGGGGCCCGGCGACACCGGGGCTGCGCGCCTTCGTCGACACCGCGCCCGCGGGCGGCGAGGTGTGCGTGGTGAGCCTGGAGGTGCGGGCGGTGGACCGGCCGGCCGCCGCCCGCAAGGCGCACCGGGCGCTGGTCGAGCTGCTCGACCAGTACACCGCGGGCACCCGCCTGTTCTCGCCGGTCGTGGACCAGCGCGTACTGGTGAACCGGGTCGGCGAGGCCGGCACCGAGCAGTGGCGCCCGCCCGCGCGCTCCACCCCGGTCGCCCGGCCGCTGACCCGCCGCGAGCTGCCCGACGAGGTGCGGCGGGCCCTGCGGATGGCGCACGTCGCCGCCGGCGCGCCCGCCGTGGCCTCCGCGCTGGCCTGGTCGGCGCTGGAGGCGTGCGGCCTGGTCCGGCGGCCCGAGCTGGCCGCGGCGCTGGCCGTGCAGTCGCTGCGCCAACAGGTCGTCGGGGCCTACCGGCTGGTCCGCCAGTCCGCCGCCGCGCGCCTGGCGCAGTCCCGGCAACGGGTGGCCGCCGCCGAGCGGGTCGCGCGCCACCGCGCCGCCGCCCTGGCCGCCCGCCCGGACCGCCCGGTACCGGCCCACCCCGTCGGGCAACCGGACGTGGCCGCGGCCCGCGCGGAGCACGCGGCGCTCTCGGCCCGCATCACCGCCGCCCTGGCCGTGATCGGCGCGCACGTCCGCCACGACGAGCGCCACCACCTGCACGACCTCGGCACCTGGACGGACCTGCTGCGCCCACCCGGCCGCGACCCGGAACCCCTGGTCGCCGCGCGGGCCGCGCTCGACGACCTGCTGCCGCTCCTGCACCCGCTCGCCGTCCGCGAGGTCGCCCGGTGGCGTGCCGCGCTGGCCGCCCCCGAGGTGCTCGCGGCCGGGCTGCGCGACCGCACCGCCCGCACGACCACCGTCCTCGACGCGCTCTACGCCACGCGGAACCTGACCCTGCACTCGGGACTGGCCGGCGACGAGCCCGTGCACGCGGTCGGCGCGGTGATGGTGACCGACCTCGCCCTGGAGGTCCTGGGCAACTGGTACGCCCACGCCCCGGACCCCGGCACCCCGCCGGCCGAGGTCATCGCCGACCTGGCCCGCCGCCACCACGCGATCCTGTCCCGGCTGGCCGCCGGCACGCGCCCGGCCAGGCTCGACTTCGACCGCCTGACCAGCCCGGGGACGACCGGGGTGTGGCGGCCCCGCTGACGCGACGATCCGCCGCACACCCGTGGTGCGCGGCGGACCTCACTGCTCTCGGTACTGCCTCAGTGCGTCGTCGCGGTAGGTCGGCCGCTGTCCACGGCCACCGTCCCCTACTCCTCGACGTTCACTTCGCCCTCGCCCTCGGCCTCGACATCGCCCTCGTCGTCGTCCTCGTCGTACTCGGCGTCGTCGTCGTACTCGTCGTACTCGTCCTCGTCACCGGCGTAGCTCTCGGTGCTCTCGCTGTAAGCGCCCTCCTCGCCGGCGTAGTTCTCGTTGTCCCAGTAGTACGAGCCGTGCCAGCCGAAGCCCTCGTCGCCCCAGGTGTCACCGCCGGCCAGGGCACCCGTCTCGCTGGAGTAGGCACCCTCCTCTCCAGCCCACGACTCCTGTTCCAGGAAGAACGCCACACCGTCTTCGACGCCGGAGAGCACGCCCTCCGAGCCCGCGCCCTCGGAGGTGGCGACCGAGGTCTCGTGCTCGTAGTAGACGTCCTCGGCGGACGCGGAGGCGAGACCGGCGGCGCCGATGACCAGGGGGACGGACACGAAGGTCGCGGCGATGAGACGAGTGATGTTGCGCATGGGGAACCTCCTTGAGTAGTGACCATGCGCCAGTCAGGTACCCGGGGTGGTCGCGTCTAACGGTGGGTAAGCGGATCGGGTGGTGGACCCTGCTCCGACTCCTGGCCACTGACCTGCGGTTATCACCGCGAGTGCGGAAAAAGGACGTCCCTGTGGGTGAGCGGTGGGTGTTCGCCGACCCCCGGCCGCGGGGTGGTGCGCGGGACTACCTTGGAGGTGCGGGGTCCACCCGCCGAGTGACTGGGGGTCACCTTGACGAAGAAGTGGGCGGCACTGCTCGCCGCCGTTGTCGGGATCGTGTCGGCGCCGGCCGCGGGCGCGGCCCCGGGCGGTGGCTGGGCCGCCACCTGGGCCGCCTCGCCGCACGCGCCGACCGCGTTCCTCGGGCCGAACTGGGGGCCGGGCGGGTTCGACGACCACACGGTCCGCCAGGTGGTCCGGGTCAGCCAGGGCGGGTCCCTGGCGCGCGTCCGCCTGTCCAACGCCTACGGCACGTCACCGCTGCAGGTGACCGGGGCGACCGTCGCGCAGACCGCCGGGGGCGCCTCCGTGCGGCCGGGAACGGTGCGGCACCTGACGTTCCGCGGCTCGCGCGCGTTCACCGTGCCGGCGGGCGGCGACATCGCGAGCGACCCGGCGGTGCTGCCGGTGCGGGCGCTCGGCCAGGTCACCGTCACCCTGTACCTGGCGGGGAGGACCGGTCCCGCGACCGGGCACGCGTTCGCCTCGGCCACGACCTACCGGGCGTCCGGCGACCACCGCGCGGACGCGGCGGCCGACGCGTTCACCGAAACCTCGCAGTCCTGGTACTACCTCAGCGGGGTGGACGTGCTGGACCGCACGCCGCGCCGGGACGTCGTGGTGGCGTTCGGCGACTCCATCACGGACGGTGCGCTGTCTACTGTGGACGCGAACAACCGGTACCCGGACGAGCTGGCCGAGCGGTTGCGCGGCAAGCGCGGCGTGGTCAACGCGGGCATCGGCGGCAACCGGGTGCTCAACGACTCGCCGTGCTTCGGCGAGAAGGCGACCGAGCGGTTCGGCCGCGACGCCCTCGGGCAGCCCGACGTGCGCACGGTGGTGCTGCTGGAGGGCATCAACGACATCGGGTTCCCCCACTTCGCGTCCGAGTGCACGGACCCGAACCCCGAGGTGACCTCCGCCCAGCTGATCGAGGGCTACCGGGAGCTGATCGCCCAGGCGCGCGCGAAGGGCGTGCGGGTCGTCGGCGCCACGCTGCTGCCGTTCAAGGGGGCGATGTACCACACCGAGGACGGCGAGCGGGTGCGCGACGAGGTCAACGCCTGGGTGCGGACCTCCGGCGAGTTCGACGGGGTGGTCGACCTCGACCGGGCACTGGCCGACCCGCACGACCCGGACGCGCTGCTGGCCGCCTACGACAGCGGCGACCACCTGCACCCCAACGACGCGGGCTACCGGGCGATGGCCGAGGCCGTGGACCCGGCCCTGCTGTAACCCTTCCCACCGCGGTCCGCCGAAGCCCTCCCGGCACCCCGCCGGGAGGGCTTTGGTCGAACACGGCCGTCGAACGCCGTCGAATGGAAGTCGTTGTCCGCCAACACTTCCCAACCTCGCGCACGGGTCGTTACAGTGCGATTTGGGAGCGCTCCCAGCCCATGGTCGTCCTCAACGAGGAGGAAAGAGTGGCGCTCATGCCCATCCCTGCGAGAAAGAACCTGTTCGCCCGGTCCCTCGCGACGCTCGTGGCCGTCGCGGGACTCATGGCGGGCCTGCTGACCGGCGTGGCCGACGCGCACGGTTCGACCACCGACCCGCCGTCGCGCAACTACGGCTGCTGGCAGCGCTGGGGCAGCGACTTCCAGAACCCGTCGATGGCCCAGCAGGACCCGATGTGCTGGCAGGCGTGGCAGGCCGACACCAACGCCATGTGGAACTGGAACGGCCTCTACCGCGAGGGCGTCGCCGGCAACCACCAGGGCGCGATCCCCAACGGCCAGCTGTGCAGCGGCGGGCGGACCGGCGGCATGCGGTACGCGGCCCTGGACAACCCGGGCCAGTGGAAGGCCGTGACCAAGCCGCGGCAGTTCACGCTCACCATCACCGACCAGGCCAGGCACGGCGCGGACTACCTGCGGGTGTACGTGACGAAGCAGGGCTTCGACCCCACCACCCAGGCGCTCGGGTGGAACAACGTCGACCTGGTCGCCACCACCGGCCGCTACGCCCCGGCGAACAGCTACCAGGTGGCGGTGAACGCGGGCAGCCGCACCGGCCGCCACGTCGTCTACGCGATCTGGCAGGCCAGCCACAGCGACCAGTCGTACTACTTCTGCTCGGACGTGATCTTCCAGTAGCCGACCGACCCCGGCCCACCCGGTGTGGGCCGGGGTTCGGTTGCCGTCACCTGCTGCCGTCCCACTGGTCGCCGCCGAAGCGCGTCGGTGGCCTGCGCGGGCCGCGGTCCGCGGGTGCCGGTCTGGACGGGCTGATTCCGCTGTTCCTGTTCACGGTGGTTCCTCCTTATTCGTGGCGTGCGAATGCACGTGCATTCCGCAGTGGTCCGGGACGATCCCGGCAAAAAGAAAACCGCCCTGGTCGGCTTACCCGACGGGCGGCTCCCTGAAGACCTCTGTGCAGGTCAGACAGGGGAGCCTGGTTCGTGGAGGCGATAGGTGAGCACGGTCTGACGGCACCTGGCCGTCCCCCGGTCCGTGTTCACCATGTCCGCTCCCGTTTCGCGTGTGGGGCGATCATGTCGAACCCCGGTCACCGGCGTCAAAACAATTAACCGGGCAATTGCGTCGACCTCACCACTGCCGCGCCGCCGCGAGGAGGGAGCCGCGGGGAGCACTCCGGCCACCGGCGCCACTCGGCGAGCACGACCAGTTCCGGCTTGCCCCGGTGGTCGATCAGCGCCGCCAGCGGGCCGTTGGCCTGCTTGTTGTTCGAGGTCGTCGCCGATCGGCTGAGCACGTTCCTGTCCGTCCTGCCGATGTGCTGGTGATCCGGCCGGGTCGTGCACGACAATGACGCGGTGCCCGAGCACCACAACCGCGTGACCGGTCCGGTGTTCCAGCCGGTCGTGCAGGCCCGGGACATCCGCGGCGGGGTGCACGTCACGTCGGTGGGCGGTTCGTTCGCGGCCCGGTCGCGCTACCGGGAACAGGTGCGCCAGATCGCCCCCGCCGAGCTCGTCGGCCGGGAGACCGAACTGGCGGAGTTGGCGCAGTTCTGCCAGGCGCCCGACGACGGGGCAAGCGCCTACCGGTGGTGGCGGGCACCGAAGTGGGCGGGCAAGTCCGCGCTCATGTCCTGGTTCGTGCTGCACTCGCCACCCGGCGTGCGGGTGGTGTCGTTCTTCGTGACCGGGCGCCTGGCGGGCCAGGACCACCGCGGCGCGTTCGTGGACGTCGTGCTCGAACAGCTTGCCGAGCTGCTGGCCGAGCCGCTGCCGACGTTCCTGCCCGAGACGACGCGCGAGGCGCACCTGGTCGGCATGCTCGCCGAGGCCGCCGAGCTGTGCCGGTCGCGCGGGGAGCGGCTGGTGCTGCTCGTCGACGGGCTGGACGAGGACCGGGGCTCGGCCGGGCCGCACAGCATCGCGGCCCTGCTGCCCGCGCACCCCGCCGCCGGGCTGCGGGTGGTCGTCTCGGGCCGGCCGAATCCGCCGCCGCCCGTGGACCTCAGCCCGCACCACCCGCTGCGCGACCCGGGGATCGTGCGGGATCTCGCGGTGTCCGCCCAGGCCCGCGTCCTGCGCGACGACATGGAACTGGAGCTGGACCGCCTGCTGCGCGGCGACCCGGCCGACCGGGACCTGCTGGGCCTGGTCGTCTCGGCGGCGGGCGGCCTGAGCGGCCGCGACCTGGCCGAGCTGACCGGCCGCGGCGAGCACGAGGTGCGCCGGCAGTTGCGCACCGTGGCCGGGCGCAGCTTCGACGTCCGGCCCAGCCACTGGCGGCCGGGCACGAGCCCGGAGGTCTACCTCCTGGGCCACGAGGAGCTCCAGGCGTCGGCCGAGGAACGGCTGGGTGGGGCGGCGATCTCCGGCTACCGCGAGCGCCTGCACGGCTGGGCCGACCGGTACCGCGCACTGGGCTGGCCCTCGGACACCCCCGAGTACCTGCTGCGCGGCTACCACCGGCTCCTGATCGCCACCGGTGACACCACCCGGGTGGTCGCCTGCGCGACCGACGCCGCCCGGCACGACCGGGTGCTGGACCTGTCCGGCGGCGACGTCGACGCGCTGACCGAGATCGGTGCCGCGCAGGACGTGCTGCTCGCGGCGGACCGGCCCGACGTCACGGCGGTGGCGCGGCTCGCCGTGCACCGGGACCGGCTGATCAAGCGCGGTTCGGCCATCCCGGAGCGGTTGCCGGCGCTGTGGGCGCGCCTGGGCAACGTCGCCCGCGCCGAGGCGTTGACCGACCCGGTGCGGGACCCGGCGACGGCCGCGCACCTGGCGGGCGCGCTGGCGGCCGGCGGGCACCCGGACCGGGCCGAGGTGCTCGCGGCGGCCATCCCGCGCCCGGAGCACCGGGTCGAGGCGCAGCTCGCCCTGGTGCGGGCGCTGGTCGCGGCCGGACACGCCGAGCGCGCGGAGTCGCTGGCCGGTGCCCTGCTGGGCGCGCGGGCGCGGATCGTCGCGCTGGCGGCCCTGGCGCGGGCCGCCGCAGCGGCGGGCGACCCGGGCCGGGCGGTTGAGCTGGCCCGGATCGCGCGAGGCGTCGCGTGGTCGCTGTCCGAGCCCCGGCGGCGGGGGGCCGGTGCCGTCAAGGCGCCCCCACCGGGAGCCGGGCGCGGCGAGGCGACAGGCCCGGCCGGTGGACCGCTCCTGCCCGCCGAGCCGACCTGGTTCCCGTCCGCACCCGGCCTGCGGGAGGTCGCGCTCGCCGAGGCGGCCGAGGCGGCGATCGCGGCGGGTGACCTGGCGAGCGCGGAAGACCTCTGCGCCGCCGTCGAGGACGACGGACTCCGGCTCCCCGCGCTGGCCAGGCTCGTGCAGGCGGCGGCGCGCGCCGGCGACCACGACCGGGCGGCGCGGCTGACCCGGCTGGTGGAGCGCGGCACCAAGGCGATGCAGCTGAGCGACCACGCCCACCGGTCCTTCGTGGTGGCGCTGAGCGCGACCCGGGCGCCCGAGGAGGTCGAGGCGCACATCGCGTCCATCAAGGCGCCGCGGACACGGTTCCAGATCCTCCTCGCGCTCGCCGGCGCGACCAGGGAACCCGGCGCCCTGGAGCGGGCCGTCGAGCTGCTCCCGGAGCAGGACGGGACCGCCGTCGAGCAGGTGGTCGAGGCGTTCGCGGACCTCGGGCAGGTGGAGCGCGCCGAGGAGGTGGCCACCGAGCACCACGGCCGGTGGCCACGCGTGCTGGTGGCGATCGGGCACGCCGCGGTGGCCGCCGGGCGGACCGACGTGGCGCGGCGCCTGGCCGCCGAGGCCGAGACCGCCGCGCGGTCGACGTCCGACGACGGCGACCGGGTCACGGCCCTCCGGGCACTCGTGCTCGCCCACGCCGCTCACGGCGACGCCGGGACGTCGCGGCGGCTGGCCGCCGACCTGGAGGCCGTGGCGCGCGACGCCGACCGGGACGACCTGCGCTCCGCGGCCGGGCTGTGCCTGGTCCGGGCCGCCGCCGCGCTGGGGGAGCTGGAGCGGGCCGGGCAGCTGGCCCTCGGGGCGGTGGACGAGGACGACCGGGCCAGGGCGATCGGCTTCGTGGCGGTCGCGGCCCGGCACCGCGGCGACCACCGGGAGGTCGAGCGGCTGGCGGGTTCGGTGGCCGACCCGCAGGAGCGGATCGGCGTGCTGCTGCCGTTGGTGCGCGAGCTGGCCGGGGCCGGGTCGTTCGACCGGGTCGAGGAGGTCGTCGCGGCGTTGCCGGGCGGGTACTGGCGCGTCGAGGCGTTGACGGCCGTGCTGGAGGTGGCGCCGGGCTTCGCCGAGCGGGCGGCGAGGTTCGCGGACTCGTTGCCGCACCCGTCGTGGCGGGCGCGGCTGCTGACCGCCGCCGTGCGGGCGGGGCGCGGCGACACCGCGGGCCTGGCCGCGCGGGCCGAGGCGGTCATCCGGCAGATGGCCAACCCGTACGCGAAGGTGTGCGCCCTGATCGACCTCGCGGAAGCCGGCGCGGCGACGTGCGGGCCCGGGTTCGCGCGGTCGACGCTCATGCGCGCCCGGGTCGTGCTGCCCGGCGTCGTGCGGCCCGCGCACCACCTGCGCGCCCGGCTCGCCCTGGTCGCGGCCGGCGCGGCGGTGGGCGATCACGACGGTGCGACGCTGCTCCTGCACTCGTTCGACGACCCCACCTGGCGTGAGCGGGCGGAGCTGTCGGTCGTCCGCGCGCTGGCCACCGCCGAGCGCTTCGACCACGCGCTGGCCGCGGCATCGACCCTCACGACCACCCGGCACCGGGTGGAGGCCCACCGGTTCCTGGTCAAGGCGCTGGCGACCGCGGGCCTGGTCGACCGGGCACTGGACCTGGCCGAGGCGATCCCCGCCGAGCGGCCGCACTCCCGGGCCGTCGTGTCCGTCATCAGCGCGCTGGCGGCGTCTTCCGCAGACCTTCCGCTCGCGCGCCTGCACGACCTGATCGAGGCGATGGCCGACCCGCGGCACCGCTCGGACGTCCTGGAGGCGTTGGCGGGGGCCGCCCTGCGCCGGGGCGACCGGGACCTGGCCGAGACGACCGCCGCGGCGATCCCGGTGCCGGCGCGGCAGGCTGCGGTGTGGCGGTCGCTGCTGGAAGACCCCGCGTACCGGGCCACCGGCCGGCCGGCGGCCCGGCTGCTGGGCCTGCTGGAGTGGCCCGAAGCGCTGGACGCGGTGGTCGCCGCGCACCCCGAGACCCTGCCCGCGGTGACCGCCGAGTTCGACCGGACCGTCCCCGACCCACCGCCCGGGTGAACCGGCCCGGCCGACCGACCGGGCCGAAGGCGAAGCACCGGTTCGGAAGGTGGGGGAGGACTTCGTCGATGCGGCCGAGTCCGGCGTGGAAGTCGAGGTCGTCGGAGGTCTGGTGCCTGAAGGGCGGTGTCGTCGCCGCGCAGCAAGGCGGCGATCTCGGTCAGAGTGCGCGCACCGAGCACGTCGATGCTGCTGACGAGCGCGGCCTAGTCGAGGGCGGCGGTGGGGACGACCACCCGGCGCAGGCCGCGTGCGCGGGCGGCCTGGTCACCTCCGACCAGCCCCCGGACCAGCCCTCGGTCCGCAAGTGGCTGCGGGCGTTCGACCTCGTCACCGACGCGCCCA